>JAUIEG010000650.1 GCA_030428745.1 Alphaproteobacteria bacterium | reverse complement strand
AAAACTCTCCCGGTGTAGGCGATAAACAGCATGGCGTTATGAACGGCGACCGGGTCCGGCGATCCGAGAATCACGAATTCAAGAAACGACGCGCAGGCCCGGTCTTTATCCCATGCCGAGAGCGCCGGTTTGACCGCGTCCCAGCATTCTATCGATCCATAGGGACTGATGAGTACGTCCCCGATCGCGGTATAGGCGCTGCGCGCGGCCTGCTCGTCGGAGGATAGATTGAGCGCGTCCAACGCGGCGACGGCAATCGGTTTTTGATCATTGCTTTTCGCAAGACTTTCGCCGAAATAGGCGCCGTGCAAATTCCTTTTTGATGGATCATCGAAGCCGGCGTCCGCGCGCCGGCTTTCGCGCGCTGCGCTCAATACGCTCATCGCGCTATCGGGCCAGAGCGCCGCACGCCGCCACAAGGCGTCCAGGTTATTTCCCATGACTGGCGTTAATCCTTCATTGTGCGGAAAGCGCGATTAATATGGCAATCCAGGCTTCGGCCGCCATTCTTCAATGGAAGAACTTATTTTATGGAATAGGAGAGATTATAACCGGATTCGGCACGGGTATAGAGATTCACCGGCGATTTCTCATAGCCGCTTGGACATGTTTCGTTAAAGGCTTTGATCGGCTTGCCGGAAATTTCGCGGCGAAAGGCTTTGTGCCTATCGACACACATGGAGTAGCCCGAATAGCCGGAAAGCCCTTTATACTTGTTTCCGTTCAGCAACGCCTGATCCTTTGACCATTGCGGATAAATCCGGCTTCCGTCCGGCGCCTCCCTGAATATCGAGTAATAGGTTTCCCAGAAGAGAGCAGAATCCGGCTCAAAACATGTCCCCGGGTCAAGCTTCCACCAGCCCTCCGTCACGCTGGCGCACCCATTGCCGGAAAACGCGCATCCCAATCCGCCCACGCGATGCAACGTGGCGATCCAGACAGTGCTTCCTGTCTTGTTGCATAGGGTCATGCAGCCGTCCCCGCAGCTGCCGGCCTTGGCGTCGCTTGCGGCGACACCGGCGAGGAGCGCGCAAAGCGCCGCCCCAAACGTCAACGCCTTGACGCCGGAAAGCGCGCGCGTTTTCGGATTCGTATCTGACATGGTCTGTATCGTCCCTTTATGGAATGCGCCACGGATGACGCTGAAAGCTGGCGTAGTCATTTCCCGTTCTTCCCGCCCCCTAGTCGCTTGCCCGGGATGCAGGAAAAGAAATCGATATCGAAAATCCCGGCTGGTTATTCTTGATGCGCACGCGCGCGCCATGGCGAATGGCGACGGCCTGCACAAAACGAAGTCCGAAACCGTAGCTGGCGACGCCCGCATCTGCGCCGCGCCGGGCAAGCACGCCCAGATCATCGCTGTCCGCGCCGGGGCCTGTGTCCGACACTGTCAGAATATGCGTATTTCCTTCGGTCGTAACGCTGATGACGACGCGGCCGCCGGAAGGCGTGTGTTTGAGCGCATTGTCGATGAGATTTGCAACGGCGTTCGTCACCAGCGCGGCGCGTCCGAGCACCATCGGCGCGGGCGTCTCGAATTTGCTTTCAAGGGAGACAGCCTTCTCTTCAAAGGCGTCCCCGAAAAGGTCAATTGCGCTTTGCGCGGCGGCGGAAAGAGGCATGGACCTCATATCCGCATCGGGTGTCGTTTCCACTTTTACAAGTTCAAGGATTTCTCGCAAAAGCCCCAGCAGTGCGCCTGCACCTTTGGCGATGTCCTGTTCGCCCGCATCAAGAGCAAGCTGGCGCAGCCTGCCCACCTCCTTGTTAAGCTCGTGGGCCGCGGTCTGGCTGACAGCGTCGAGACCTTTCATGAGCCGGGTGATTTCCTCCAGCGCTTTATTGGTCTCTTCGCCAAGCAAGGCGAGTTCGTCTCGCGGCGCCAGCATGGCGGCCGGTATGCGTGCTTTAACGTCGCCTGCGCGGATCGCCTGAAAGACATCGTTCATGGCGTTCACGCGGCTGCGAAACCGCCGCGCCAAGCGCATCGTTAAAAACGCGGTCATCCCCGCCATCAAAAGCGAGATGATAATAAACGCGGGAAGAAAGCTGCGATATAGCGCTTCATAAGTGACAAGACGCCGGCCAACGATCAATGGAAAACGCTCATCGACCATAATTACTTTCGCCAGAATGGCGCCGGGTTCGGCGCCCGCTTCGCGCCCATCAAAACGCACCCATTCGCTTTTGGCGGAAACGCCCTCGGGCCACTGTTTCATACTGCCGACAATTGGCGAATGGTCCG
>JAUIEG010000649.1 GCA_030428745.1 Alphaproteobacteria bacterium | reverse complement strand
GCAAGCTGGACCACGAAGGGAAAGATTTCGCCATCGCCCTCGGCCCGGCGCACAACGTCGGGACGCCCGCGCGCCAGCTCTTCGCAAGCGGTCATCTCCGACACGACCAGTCCCGCGCCAAACCGCGCGACCGCCCGCCGGAACGGCAGGTCGGAAACGCCTGACATGGGCGCCAGCGCGACGTTGTTTTTGAGCTTTATGTCAGCGATCGAAATCATTCTTCATCAAGCTTGTTGGCGTGGCGGCTGTTTACCCGCTAAAGCAGAGACTTACAAATCGTTCCGGGAAACCATGGTTAAGCTGAACACCATCGCCATTATCGTCGCCGCAGGACGCGGCAGCCGCGCCGGCGCCGGCGGGCCAAAGCAATATCGCCAGCTCGCAGGCCAAGCCGTCATCGCGCGCACGGTGGAGGCTTTCCTCAACCATCCCGACATTGACGGCGTGCGCGTCATCATCCACCGCGACGACCGCGATGAATATGACGCCGCCATGGGCGCGCTCCTGAAGCACAAGAAACTCCTCGATCCCGTCACCGGCGGCGCGGAACGGCAGGATTCCGTGCGGCTGGGGCTGGAAAGCATCACCGAAAATCACCCTATGCGCGTGCTTATCCATGACGCGGCGCGGCCCTTTATCGACGAGAAAACCATCACGCGGGTCATCAATGCGCTCGACACCGCAGACGGCGCTATCGCCGCCCTGCCCGTCCACGACACCATCAAGCGCGAAGGCGAAGACAAAAAGATCGCCGCCACGGTCCCGCGCGAAGCGTTGTGGCGGGCGCAAACGCCGCAAGGCTTTCACTTCGACAAAATCCTCGCCGCTCATCGCAGCGCCGAAGGCAAGGTGCAGACTGACGACGCCGCTGTCGCCGAAGCCGCAGGACTTTCGGTGACGCTGGTTCCCGGCTCGCCTGACAATATGAAGCTGACCCAGGCCGAGGATTTCGGCATGGCCGAAACCCTGCTCGGCCGGAAAGAAAAACAGATGGAATATCGCACCGGCCATGGTTACGACGTCCATGCCTTTGAGGAAGGAAACGCCGTTATCCTCTGCGGCGTCGAAATTCCCCATGACAAAAAACTGAAAGGCCATTCCGACGCCGATGTCGGGATGCACGCGCTGACCGACGCGATTCTCGGCGCCATCGGCGAAGGCGATATCGGCGATCACTTCCCGCCATCCGATCCGAAATGGAAAGGCGCGCCGAGCCATGTGTTTCTGGAAAAAGCCCGCGACCTGGTCGCCCGTCAGAAAGGCAAGATCGCCCATTGCGACGTGACGCTGATTTGTGAGGCGCCGAAAATCGGTCCTCATCGCGATCGCATGCGCGCGTCGCTCGCGCTTATTCTCGACATCGATGAGCGCCGCGTTTCCGTCAAGGCGACCACCACCGAACAGCTGGGCTTTACCGGAAGACGCGAAGGCATCGCCGCCATGGCGACTGCAAGCATCGCCCTGCCGGTTGCGGAGTAACACAATGAAAGAGCTTTTACGCACCAACAATCCTGCGCTGATCAATTATGTCGAGAACCTGATGAGCCAGGCCGAGATCGACTATCTCCTCGCCGATCAGCACGCCAGCATCATGGACGGCTCCATCGGCGCCCTGCCGCGGCGTATTCTGGTCCCTGACGATGATTTCAATCAGGCGATCCGGATCATGCGAGAGGCGGATCTCGGCGATGAAATCAGCCGCACCCATTTGAAGGATCAGAAGTGACCCAGACCCACCGCATCTGGTCTTTGGCGCAGGCGATTATCGACAAGGCCGGCGCCGAAGGGGTGATGGTCACCTCCGCCGAAAGCTGCACGGGCGGGATGATTACCGCGGCCCTCACGGACGTTCCCGGCTCGTCGGCTGTCGTTGAGCGCGGCTTCGTCACCTACACCAATGAGGCGAAGACCGAGATGCTTGGTGTTCCCGCCGCCATCATTGAAATAAATGGCGCTGTTTCAGCGCCCGTGGCGCGCGCCATGGCGAAAGGCGCGCTCAAAAACTCCCGCGCCGATATCGCCGTTTCCGTCACCGGCATTGCGGGCCCGTCCGGCGGCACGGAAAGAAAACCCGTAGGCCTCGTCTGGTTTGGCTTGGCGGATAAAAATGGCGTCACCCGCGTCGAGCGCCGGGTCTTCGCTGAAGGCGGGCGCGATTTCGTCAGAACCAAGGCGACGGAGACGGCGCTGCACCTGATTTTACGCCTGCTGTGACGCGTTTCTGATCTAATTTTTTCTTTTGCGT
>JAUIEG010000648.1 GCA_030428745.1 Alphaproteobacteria bacterium | reverse complement strand
CTCGGAACGCGGCGGCGCTAAAAATAAAGAACATGACGGCACGCGTGAAAACGTTATTGCGACGGGCGGCGGCGGCGGGATCATGGAAGCGGCTAATCGCGGCGCCCATGACGCCGGGGCGCCCTCGATCGGCTTTAACATCCGCCTCCCCTTCGAGCAGGAGCCCAACGCCTATTCGACGCCGGACCTTACGTTCCAGTTTCACTATTTCGCCATGCGTAAAATGCATTTCGCTATGCGCGCAAAAGCGCTTGTCGTCTTTCCGGGCGGTTTCGGGACATTCGACGAGCTATTCGAACTCCTGACGCTGATCCAGACAGGTAAGAGTGAAACAATTCCGGTCATTTTGTTCGACGAGGATTACTGGACGAAAGTGATTAACTTCCGTCATCTGGTCGAGCATGAAATGATCAGCCCTGGCGATCTCAATCTCTTCCATTATGCATCGACGCCGGAGCAAGCTTGGGAAAAGCTTCTCATCGCCGGCATATGCGGCGGTCCCAAAGCCGATGCGAAATGACGACCGGAAAAACCGCAAACAAAACGAAGAAAAAGAAAGCGCCCGTCACCTATGAGACGCTGAAGGACATCGCCCTCTCGCTGGATCTGCCCGGTGTGACCGAGGCTGTCTCCTGGGGCCAGCCCTGCCTCAAAGCCCATGGCAAGCTGTGGTTCTTCTGGAGCCCATCGGAGGATGCGCCGGTCTTCAAGGTCGCCTTCGAGGAGCGTGACATGCTGGTCGAGGCCGCGCCCGACACGTTTTTCTTCACAGATCACTACAAGAACCACAAGCTGGTGCTCGCGCGCCCGGACCGGCTCGACCTAGTGTGGGCGAAGGCGAATCTCATTCGCGTCTGGCGGGAAATCGCGCCGAAAAGACTCCTCAAAGCATACGATTCGGGCGAGCTTTAGCGTCGGCGACCTTGCCAAATCCGCGTAAACTGCGAGAATTTCCATCAGGGTATGGGCTGAATAAGGGGCATTGGGGTGCAGAATATTCTTCTGATTGGAGCGGGCGCGAGCCTTGCCGGGCTGCTTTTCGGCTGGCTCGGCGGCGCCTGGACCGCCCGCCGCAAATACCGGGAACAGGCGGAACAGGTTCTCGGTGAAGTCGTGAGACTGCGGGCGACGGCCGAGGAGAAACTCTCCGGCGACGATCCTGATTTCGATGCGCTCATCGATAATTTCCAGTCGGCCGTCACCGGCGCCTATGACGCCATTCAAGCCATGGAAAATCAGGTCAAGATCACCAAAGTCAAAAGCGAAGGCAGCCGGCAGGTGATCGCATCTTCCGCGCAGATCATCCGCATGATCGAAGAACAGGCCGATCTTGACGGCGGGCCGGTCGACATCACACCAAAGGCAAAAGCGCCTCGCCTCGCCGCGAAAAAGAAAGCCTAGGGTCAGAAGATCAAACCATTATGGCGCCAATTCGCATCGCCATGCTTTCGGGACCGCGCAACATCTCCACAACGATGATGCGCAGCTTTGAAAACCGTGACGATTGCATGGTCGCGGACGAACCCTTTTACGCCTGTTATTTGAAAGCGAGCGGCGCCAATCATCCGTTGCGCGAGGAGACGCTCGCCGCGCAATCACCGGATTGGAAGACTGTCGCAGCGGAATTGAAGACACGCGCCGGCGCCGCCTACAGTTTCGAAAAACACATCAGCTTTCATTTCGCCTTCGCGCCGGATTTTGACTGGCTGAACGGTGCGCGGGTTTTTCATCTGATCCGCGATCCCCGCGCCATGGTCGCGTCCTATAAAAACAAGCTCGACGACGTAACGCCAATTATCGACTCCTACCGCATCCAGCGGCGCCTTTATGAGCAAAAGCCCGCGCCGGTCATCGATGCGGCTGATGTTCTGAAAGCGCCCGCGACGACCCTGCGCGCGCTGTGCACTGCGCTCGGCATGCCGTTTTCTGAAAAAATGTTGTCATGGCCGGCGGGTTCGCGCGACAGCGACGGCGCCTGGGCGCCGCACTGGTATGACGCCGTGAATGCATCTACCGGCTTCAAGCCATACGAAGACCGAAAAATCAAACTTTCGCCGGAGCTAGAGGCGGTCGCCCGCGCCTGCGAGACGGATTATGCATTTTTCAACACGCGCCGCCTCGTGGTGCGAGATCAGCCTTCCGATAAAGCCGCCTTGTAAACGGACTGCTTCGGCGCCTCAAAAAGCTTCATGACCATCGGCTCAAACGCCTCCAAAGGCATGGAGTCATAGTTTGGATCAAAGGCTGAC
>JAUIEG010000647.1 GCA_030428745.1 Alphaproteobacteria bacterium | reverse complement strand
GCGACATCTGATGCAGTCGGGCGGCCTTGGCGCCATGCTTATAACGGCGGCCGGCGCCTGTTCGCGGTCCGATCAGGCGGAGACGAGCGATCTCGCCGAGCTCGATGCGGTCGAAACCGCGGCGCGCGTGAAATCCGGCGAGGTCTCCGCCACGGAAGTGGTTGAGGCGTCCATTGACCGGGCCGAACGCATCAACAAAAAAATCAACGCCATCGCGACGCAGACCTTCGACAAGGCGCGCGAGGAGGCGGCGAGCGTAGCTGGCGTCATGGCTGGCGCGCCCACCTTCATCAAGGATCTTTATGACGTCACCGGCGTTCCCTCCGGCTTCGGCAGCCGCGCCTTTCCGGGCTATGTGGGCGGCGAACAACTGCCTTTCGTCACGGAGTTTTTAAATCTCGGCGTCGTCAGTCTCGGGAAGTCGACCTCGCCGGAATTCGGTCTCACCGCAACGACGGAATCGATCGCCACCGGCGCCACGCGCAATCCCTGGAATCTCGATCATTCAACGGGCGGA
Source organism: Alphaproteobacteria bacterium (assembly GCA_030428745.1). GTDB lineage: Bacteria > Pseudomonadota > Alphaproteobacteria > Caulobacterales > Parvularculaceae > Hyphococcus. Next base: position 1,741 of record JAUIEG010000647.1, on the reverse strand, counting down.
TCGTCGGGCGGCGCCGCGGCGCTTGTGGCGAGCGGGGTGGTTCCCATTGCGCATGCAACTGATGGCGGCGGCTCTATTCGCATTCCCGCCTCCTGTTGTGGAACCGTGGGTTTGAAAGTCTCGAGAGGGCGCACGCCCCGGGGCGAGCCGTCCGACATGCCGTTGTCGCTGTCGACCCATGGCGTTGAGAGCCGCACCATGCGCGATACGGCGGCGGTGTCGGCGGCGATGGCGCGGCCATCGGCGGAAAGCGGATTGCCCCCCTTGGAGCTTGTAACAGCGCCGGTCAAAGAGCGTTTGCGGATCGCCGTCGTCATGGATGGCCCGGGCGCCGGCTATTCCGCCGGTCCCGCCGTGAAAGAAGCGACGCAAAGCGTCGCCGACCTCTGCGCCGATCTCGGTCATCACGTTGAGGAAGCGGTCTTTCCGGTGGATGAACAATTCTCCACCGATTTCAGCCTCTATTGGGCGGCGATAGCGGATCAGGTGCTGACACGCTGGGAAGAGGCGACAGGCATGCCGCGCAACGGGCTCGCCTTCGAACCGTTTACGCTTGGCCTTGCCAAGGTGTTTCAGGCCAATCAGGCCGGGTTTCAAGATGCGCTCGCGCGCCTCTTCGCCATTGAAAAAATCATGGCGGAGTTTCATCAAAATTATGACATCATCCTGTCGCCGGTCCTGCGCACCCCGCCGCCGGAGATCGGCTATATGGACGGCGCGCTTGATTATGAAACCCTGATCGGGCGGCTTACCGATTACGTTCAGTACACGCCGCTTTACAATGTCTCCGGCGCGCCGGCGATCTCTCTGCCATTGTCCATGTCGCCGGACGGTCTGCCCATCGGCGCGATGTTCGGCGCCGCGACGGGCAGGGAAGACCTGTTGATTGGTCTCGGTTTCGAGATGGAGGAGGCGCGGCCCTGGGCCGGTCGCAAGCCGGGGGTGTTTGGCTAAACGCCGGGTGAAAAAGTGGATACTGGTTTTTCACATAAACGGCGCAAGCGCCGTCAGGAAACCGCTTCAACCAGACCTTTGAAAAATGTTGCGCCGTCCATGCCGCCAAGGAGCGGTGAAATCACCCGCTCCGGATGGGGCATCATGCCGAGCACATTGCCTGCATCATTGATAAGCCCGGCGATGTCGCGGGCCGATCCGTTGGGGTTGTCCACATAGCGGAAGGCGACGCGGCCTTCGCCCTCGATCCGGTCGAGGGTTTCTTCATCGGCGACGTAATTGCCGTCATGATGGGCGACGGGAAAGGTGACATAGCTTCCCTTTTCAAAGCCACGGGTGAAGATCGACTGATTGTTTTCAACGCGCAGGGAGACGTCGCGGCAAACGAAATCGAGCCCGGCGTTGCGCATGAGAACGCCCGGCAACAGCCCGGTCTCGCACAGAACCTGAAACCCGTTGCAAACGCCGATGACCGGCACACCGGCTTTCGCCTTGTCGATGACGGAGCGCATGATCGGTGATTTCGCCGCCATGGCGCCGGCGCGCAGATAGTCGCCGTAAGAAAAGCCGCCGGGAAGGGCGATGAGGTCGACCTCCGGCGCGTCCGTGTCGCCATGCCAGACCATCGCCGGTTTCTTGCCGGTCGCCTGTTCCAGCGCGACCGCTATATCGCGATCGCAATTCGAAGCGGGGAAAACAATGACTGCGGTTTTCATGACTGCCTCATGATAAATTGGTTCTGTTCCTGAAGGCGCCGATCAGATTGTCGGAATCGGTCACCCAGCCG
>JAUIEG010000646.1 GCA_030428745.1 Alphaproteobacteria bacterium | reverse complement strand
AGGCGCCATCCACAGCGGACCGAAGCTGAGATAGATCCGCCCACCCGGCGCAAGCCCCCGCTTCATCTCCCGCAAATTTTCCGCAGGCTGAATAAAGTGCTCCATGGCGTTGAGCGAGATCACCATATCGAAGTCGCCTGATACGGTTTCAGCGAAAGAGACATTCTTTACGCCTTCTTTCGACGCAAGCGACTGGCCATGCGCGCGCCGGTTCGCCTCGATCTCAACGCCGAGCACTTGCGCCGCCCCGGCCTTCGCCAGCGCCACGGACTGAAACCCGTCACCGCAACCATAATCAAGAACACGCTTGCCTTTGACGCTTTCGGTAAAACCGGGAAAAGCCTCTTCAAGCTGCGCCAGCGCTGATGATACCGTCCATTGCTGTGTCGGCGCTTCGTAGTTCGATGTCGTGTCGACGTCATCGGGATGGTCGGAAAGTGCGAGCAAAAGACGCTCGCCGAAACTCATGGGGCCAAGGCGTTCAGCAGCGATGTCGAATTTCCCCCGGCGCGCCATCCTTAAAGCAGCATCGCCGCCGGTTCTTCAATGAACGCCTTGAAAGCGCCGAGAAACTCGGCCCCGACCGCGCCGTCGACAACCCGGTGATCGCAGGTAAGCGTCACGGTCATGACATTGCGGATCACCATCTCGCCATTCCTGACAACCACCCGCTCCTCACCGGCGCCGACGGACATGATGGCTCCGTGCGGCTGGTTCACGATGGAGGCGAAGCTTTTAATCCCGAACATGCCGAGATTGGAGACAGAGAAGGTGCCGCCCTGGTATTCTTCGGGCTTGAGCTTTTTCTTGCGCGCACGGCCCGCCATGTCTTTCACTTCGGCGGAAATCTGTTTGAGGCCCTTTTCCTCCGCTTTCCACACAATCGGTGTGATCAGGCCGCCATCAATCGCCACAGCAACGCCAATGTCAGCATGCTTGTGGAGGAGGATCGCTTCATCCGTATAGGTGGCGTTCGCCGCCGGCACCTTCTTGAGCGCCATAGCCGACGCCTTGATGATGAAATCATTCACCGACAGTTTGAAGGCGTCGTCACCCTCTTTCGGCGAGGTCGCATTTATGCGTGAGCGCGCAGCGAGAAGATTGTCGAGCTCCACATCAATATTGAGCGGGAAGTGCGGAACTTCCTGATTGAAACTCTGGGTGAGGCGCCGCGCGATCACTTTGCGCATGCCGTCGAGTTTGACCGCCGTATAGCTGTCTTCGGGATAAAGCCGCGCATCGACAGAGGCCGGCGCAATCTGGGCCGGCTTCGCAGCCGAGGGCGCCGCTTTGCCGGTTCCTTCTTTCATCGCCTTTTCAACGTCGCGCTTGACGATGCGTCCATGCGGGCCGGTGCCTGAGACCGCTGAAAGGTCGAGCCCTTCATTCTCCGCAATGCGTTTGGCAAGCGGCGACGCGAGAATGCGGCCATTCGATTTCTGCGCTGGCGCTGATTTTGAGGTGGCTTCTTTCTTATCGGCGGCTCCCGATTTGTCAGCGCCATTTGCCGGCTTGGCTTCTTCTTTCTTCTGCGTTTCGGCTTTTTCTTCTTTTGCCGGCGCAGCGCCGCCGCCTTGAAGCGCGCTCATGTCAATATCGCCTGCGCTTTCGCCGTCTTCGAGCAACACAGCGATCGGGGCGTTCACTTTCACATTCTCCGTGCCCGCCTCGATGATGATCTTGCCGACGGTGCCCTCATCCACCGCTTCGACCTCCATCGTGGCCTTGTCGGTTTCAATCTCGGCGATGACGTCGCCGGAGGAGACTTTATCGCCTTCTTTGACGTTCCATTTGGCGAGCGTGCCTTCCTCCATGGTCGGCGACAGAGCGGGCATAAGGATCGGGGTGGGCATGGCTGTTCCTGACCGGATGTTTAGATCTTTGTTGAGAGCGTTTGAATATCGGCGCAAAGCGTGTCGATGCGGCCGGAGACATTGGCGAACACCGTGTCGAGACGCGACTCCAGCGGCTCGTCATAGTTCATGAACGCCTCATCCAGCCGCAAATCCGGACTGGTTTGCATGGCCATGCGGATAGCGGCGTTGGCGGCGTTTTGATGGCTTAGCCGCTGGACGTCAGTCGTGCTTCGTTCAAGCGCGCCCGTGTAAAGGGATACATATTGCGCATTGACCGCGATGTCACTTTCAAGCGTGTCCTGCATTGCGCGGACTTCTTCATAGGGCAACGCCTCCATCACATCCGCGTCAAAATAATCCAGAACTTTATAAAGAGGATCGATTGTCGCGATCTGCAGGTTGTTGCGCGGG
>JAUIEG010000645.1 GCA_030428745.1 Alphaproteobacteria bacterium | reverse complement strand
AGTCCAAGAAAAAAGCATGAAGCGCATTTCCTATTTATGGCCGCGAGTTCTGTTCGCGTTCTTGTTCACGCTCGTCACCTATCTGACGCTGACGCCGAACCCTGAGGACACCAAAGCCGGTTTCGCCTTTACGCGGTGGATTTCGACGACGCTGTTCGGCGATCCAAAACTCGCCGACAAGGTCGCGCATTTTATGGCTTACGCCGCGCTCGGAGCCGCTGCGGTCTGGGCGCATCTGACTATCTTTTCAAAGCGCCGGGGGTCGGCGCTGGCGCTTGCCGCCTATGGAGTGTTGCTTGAATGGCTGCAAGGTCTCGGCGGGGTGCGTTCGCCGGAGCTTGCCGATGCTGTCGCCAACGGGCTCGGCGCGCTTTCGGGGGTTACGGGCGCGGTCATCCTCGCCAATTTGGCGCGTGGGTTGCGCAAGTCATGAAGGCCGCGATTATCATCCCGGCGCGCTATGCGTCGACGCGACTGCCGGGAAAGCCCTTGCTGGCGGAGACAGGAAAGCCGCTGATCCAGCATGTTTATGAAAATGCGCTGAAGGTGAGAGCAGCTGCTTCCGTCACTGTCGCTACTGATGACACGCGCATCTTCGATGCCGTTGCGGCGTTTGGCGGCCAGGCGGTCATGACCAGCGACGCCCATGAGACCGGCAGTGCGCGCATCGCCGAGGCGGCGGAAACGATTGACGCCGACATCATCGTCAACATACAGGGCGATGAGCCCGAGATTGAGCCGCGTCACATTGACGAGTTGATCAACTTGCAGGCGACAAGCGGCGCTTTTGCGTCAACGCTTGCCTGTCCCTTTCCGTCGGGCGCCACAGCCGGACCGGGATCGCCTGAAGACCCCTCAGCGGTAAAGGCGCTTCTTGGCGCCGCCATTTGCGAAAATGCGCGCTGGGCGCGGTTCTTCACACGTCATCAGGCGGTCTGGCCGCGAGAGGCGGCTGGCCGGATCGACCGCCCGCAGGATTATTACCTCCATATTGGCGTCTACGCATTTTCGAAAGCGAGTTTGATGGCGTTCGCTGCTGCGCCGGCCGGCGCTCTTGAAAAAATTGAAAGGCTTGAACAGCTGCGCATTCTTGAGCGCGGCGAAAAAATCGCCGTCGGCCTTATCCCTCGCGCCTCTCCGGGTATCGACACGCCGGAGGACTACGAAGCTTTTATTGCGAGAGTGAATAAAGGCGCCGCCTGACGGTTGGGGGAGTGGGGTGTCGTCGGCGGCGCCTTCGGTTAGCTACTGTGGTTGGCGGCGGTTACGCGAGGGACGCATAAGCGTAAAGCGCCGGATAGGCCGCAGCAGCCAGAACGGAACAGGTTATCAGTAGGGTAAGGACGCGGGTCATGGGTCTCTCCTCGTTTCTTGTTATGACGGGGAGATAGGCGCGGGTGTTTTCCGTTGGAAGAGGCGCCCAGCGCAGTTCGGCGCTCCAAAAAACCGGTTCATCGAAATGGCGAAACGGCAATGCGTTTCATCGCGCGCAGCCATCACTTTGCCGCCTAAGGCGTCGTTAATTCTTTTCCGACGCCATCAATTTTCGCCATTCGTCTGGAAAATCTGCATCGCTTTCCTCTGAAGCGGCGCGAATGGGTTCGGCCGCCAGCGCATGTGAGCGGAGATCTTCGAAAGGCGCGGCCTTGTGTTCCAGGAAACCGAGATGGTGCAATCGCCGCGCTGAATACCCTGTCAGCACATGGGAGTAGTGCCATGGCAGGGCGCCGGGAAAGGCGCCGTTTATCGACTTGACGAGTTCGTTGGTGCAGTTCGACGTGAAGGTGTTGTAAAATCGCGGACGGTCTTCCAGTTCATTGGTGCGCTCAATGAAATGGATCAGGATTTCGCGGCCCTGTTCCGTCGTGACATCCAGCTTATAGGCGTAGAGATCGTGCTCCAGGCCGACGGCGATGCGCGTTAGGACGTCTTTTTCCGTCGACCACAAATAAATCAACTCAAATTTGTTGAAGAGGCCGTTGAAGCCGGAATAGACCTCGCCCCTTTCTTTTCTGGCTTCGACCGAAATGGCGATTGTTTGATCGGTGTCGCCGCCAAAAACAAAGCTGATGAATGTGTGGGCGGCGCCTTTGAACGCCGGGAACGGCTCGACGAAGAACCAGATTTCTTCAAGATCGGCCGGGTTGAGTTTGGTGTCGCGCCAGTCTTTGGCGGCATGGCGCGGGGAAAATTCGAAGGCGCGTAAATTCTGAAGCCGCCAGTGGCCATCCGCCATGGGCTCAAAGACAGGCATCCGCGATAACCCGACC
>JAUIEG010000644.1 GCA_030428745.1 Alphaproteobacteria bacterium | reverse complement strand
ATTGGCGCAGATCATGGGCAGCCCTCGCGCCGCCGCCCGCTCTAACAGATCGCGATAATCGTCCGGCGTTTCATGAGCGTCATCCTCCATCCCCGTACAGATGATGAACGCCGCTTCTTCCAGCGGCCGGAAGTCGATATCGAGCCCGTCAAACAGGGGATCGTCCTTCGCCGGGCCAAGACGGAAGGCCGGCGCCGGCAGGCGCGCCTCGATCGCCGCGCGGGTGGCGTCGCCCGAGGTGACGATGTCGTCCCAGGCCTCGCGCGGCAGGCCGATCCGGTCAAGCTGCGCAGGGATAACGAAGGAGGGACGCGGCGCATTGGTGAGAATGACGACAGGCCCGCATGTTTCGCGAAACCGCGAAAGCGCCTCGGCGACGCCCGGAAATAAATCGACCCCGTTGTGAATCACGCCCCACGCGTCGCAAAGCAGCGCGTCATAACGCTGCGCGACGGTTTCAAGGGACGAAATGACGGCGATATCGCTCATGAGGCTCAAGGCCGATAAGGCCGATGCCGCTAGCGGTCAAGCACCCAGTCAGGCGCCCAGTCAGGCGCCCAGTCAGGCGCACGGTCACCCGGAGAACGCTTCCGGCTTTCCGCGATCGCTCCAGGAGGTTTCATAGGGCATGACATTGCCTCAGGAGGCTGCGGCCAGCTCCACCACATCCGCCACAGGCTTATCCTGACCAAGATAATCGCTGGCGAAGCGCGGCGCGCCGAAAAGGGCGCCCTGACCGTAATCAATGCCGAGTTTCAAGATCTCCGGCATCTGCTCTTCATATTCGACCTTCTCAACAATCAGGTCGATTTCGTTGTCGATCAGCGCCTTCTTGAAAGCGCGAATGCGCGCCTGCCCCACATCGCCCTTGCAGCTCTCGCTCAAGAGGAGGGCGCCCGACGCCTTCACAAAACGGAAGTTCTGTTCACGCAGGGCCGCCCAGTTGAGATCGAAGCGGCGGATGTGGTCCACCGAGAAAGAAAAGCCGCGATCAGCCACCAGCTGAAGATTTTTCTTCACCCGGTCATGCATCATTTCCACCGCCGGATAAGTGAATTCGAAAACAAGGCGCTGAGCGAGGTCTTCATTAGCGTCGAGGTAATCCGAAAAGCGCGTAAAGAAATCGACGTCATAGATCGTCGCCGGGGATATGTTACAGAAAACACGGTAGGGCGCGCTTTGCGGTCCAAGCTGGCGCAGCGCCTGCACGGAACGCAATAAAATCATGTTATCGATCACGCCGATACGGTTGGCGCGCTCGGCGGCGTCAATATAGTCCGCGGGTTTGATGACCCCGCCGTCTTCGCGGCGCAAGCGCGAGAAGGCTTCAAAGCAACGGGTTTTCCGCTGCGGCAGGCTGACGATGGGCTGAAGATAAAGATCGACGCGGTCGTTCTCGATCGCATCCTTGACGCAGGATAGCGCTTCAGCGTCCGCTTCATCCACAGCGGAAACCGGTTCGAATTCCAGCGACGGCGGCTTTTTTGCCGGCGACGGCCGGAAGCGGTCGACAAGATTTTTCAGGAGTTCAATTTCCTGTTGAGCGCGCGAAAGGGCGAAGCCGGCCCGCGCATGCAGGATCAGCGTCACGACAAGCGCTGCAGCAAGCCAGATCTCAAGATCAGGTTTGAAATTCGCTCTGATGGACGCCATCAAGAGGAAGGCGCCTGCCGCCCCTGCTGCGAACAGCACCGCGGCGCAATAGCGCGAACTTTTCTGACGCAAATTCATCTTGGCGCCCCGCTCTTTCCTTTTCATCCGCCGCCCCTCCCCGATCGCGACTAATGGAACAGTTTTAGGAAAACACTCTAAAAAAGCGCTTAAGATGAGTGCCTTTGCGGGACATGCGCCAGCGCCGGACACAAAAAAAAAGCCCGCCCGGCAGTGCGCCGGGCGGGCTTTTGTCCGTACTCGCTTAAGAGAGCGTTAACTGTTGAACTGGCTCTCGATAGGATCGATGACGATTTCAACCCGGCGATTGGCGGCGCGGCCATATTCAGTCGAATTATCCGCAATCGGACTGCTTTCGCCATAGCCGACAGCCTGAAGCCGCGCAGGGGCGACGCCTTGTGAGGCGAGATAGTTGGAAACGGAAAGCGCGCGGCGCTCCGACAGAGCCTGGTTATACGAGTCAGAACCCGTGGAGTCGGCATGGCCGTAAACGCTGACGCTCGTCTTTTTATATTCTTTCAAAACGATCGCGACCGAATTCAGGGTCTCGTAAAAGCCCGGTGTGATATCCGACTGGTTCACCCCAAAGGTGATGTCGGA
>JAUIEG010000643.1 GCA_030428745.1 Alphaproteobacteria bacterium | reverse complement strand
GCTGGCGCCTCAAGCGTCCACTCAGCGAAGACGCAAGCGTATGATCGAGCGACATCGACCATGAATTCAACCCATGCGGCGTGCTGGTCTTTCGTAAGACAGATGCCTCCGGGTCGGGTCGTACCTATTACGTTCCAGTAGTTCGCCTCGCTGCGGGCAGATACTTCGGTGCTATAGTGCTCGGAAAGCTGACGCGCGAGATTGTCCACGTCGGCGCGATTATTTCCGAAGTGCACAAAGTCGAGCGCGAAGACCGTTTCTTCAGTAGCGCCAGCGGCTTCTATTCCGCCCCACAACAACGCCGCCTCAGCGAGGCGGCGCCCACTTATCCGGTTGTAGTAGGCGTCCCAGGATTTCTGCGGATCATCTGGCGTTACCCAATACCTGCACGGCGATGCTCGCTTGCCAACGTCCGATTTGGGCCAGCAATGCCCATTGAGAATGTTGGCGCGATTGTCCTGATCCTCACCGAAACGTGCCGGATGATCGCTTTCCATCCGCCGTGCCGGGCTGCTCGCGGAGCTTTTGCGTCAATCAATGCCGGACATTGGATGTATGGCGCCTTTTTGGAGCGATATCGGCGGTTGAGGGGCGATATCACAGGTCTGAGAAGACGCCCAGTTCGCCGCGTCGATCGCCATTCGGATTGGATTTCAGGCTTCATGCGGTCGGGGGAGGCGCGGTGTCTAAGCTGCACTTAGGTGCGCGGGCTCTTGGTTCCGACTTCGTTGGCGCGCAGGTCCCGTGGAACAGGACAATGCGCAGCTATATTTTACGTACACAGAGCGTACACAGCATTCGAGTTGCTGGTATTCCGTTCATTAAATCATTGAAGAGCGCTGGCGCCGGCTGAGGGACTCGAACCCCCGACCCCCTGATTACAAATCAGGTGCTCTACCAGCTGAGCTAAGCCGGCGCAGGGCGGGAGAAATATCCGCGCGCGCGCGTCGCGTCGAGGGGGCGCGGTCACTCTGCGGCTGACAATCGCGCAAATGAAAAGGCCCTTAGGGGGCGGGGGTCCCTAAGGGCCTTTAGCGGGCGTTTGATCCCGGACGCTCCGGGGGACAAGGCAGGCGGGGGCGAGCGCCTCGGAAATCAAACGCCGTGGTTCGGTTCGTCAGGCCACGAGCGGGCTGACCGACCCAATGACCACCGTTGCAATGCACAACACCAGGGCGGCGTAAGCTGCTGTAACGATGGCGGTTTCGGCTTTCTTCGCGCCGTTCATAGTCTTTGTCCTTCTTTCGACCGGGCGCTCGAAGCGCCTTCTCCTTGAACGGCCCTCTTAGTTGGGGCGGGCGGCTGAGCCGTCTTTCGTTCTTGTTGTTAATCGATATCGGCTCCTCGAAGATCACGCAACCATTTTATATCGTTTTTCGATGATTTTTTCGTAATCTTCGATAAGGGCCGGATTCCACTAAGCTTTCTGGCTGGTCTCGGAAACTGTCACCGAAAACAAAGCCCTACGCTGTGGCCCTGCGGCTGGCCGGGAGCTGTTCCCGGCTTCGCGCCGAACCACGCCTAAGATCTATCGTTGCGAACATGGCGCGCCGCTGACCGCCGCGTTACGAGTGCGTAATCGGCGGCGCGCTGCTGTGTTCAGCGCAAAATTGAGATGATCGCCGCCGCCAGCAGCCAGCCGAACAGCGTATATCCGCCCTCGACCAGCAATAGCGGGACGCTGTGATAGGGCGAATAAGCCAGCGTGTAGAGCGCGGCTGTCAGACCGAATCCGAGCCAGATTGTGAGCGCTTTGACGATGGCGCCGGGAACGTCCGGCATTCCGCCCCAGCTCATGACCCGCGCGAGAAAGAATGCGGTCAGCAGCGAGATGATCGCGCCCAGCAGCATCCAGGCGGGGCTTGCACCCTCGAATTGGTCCGCCGTGAAACGATGCCCGCTCATCCAGGGATCGACGAACAAGACCCCGTACCAAAGCGCGCCCAGGAGCCAGAACACGACAGCTCCAGCGATCACACCGATCAAATTCACGCCCATGAAACGCATCGTCGATCCTCCGCTAGCCGCAACTGATATCCGGCCGAGTGCGTGATCGTGAGGCGCCTCGCGCTCGAATGCACGCCTGACAGGGTCGAGAAGCGAAAGCGGCCGGCTTGTCACGCCTTTGGCGGGAAGGCACAAGACCGATCCTTCAATGACAAGCTGAAGCCTGGTTCATGAGCAGACGCATCCTGATCACGTCCGCATTGCCGTATATCAACGGCGTCAAGCATCTCGGCAATCTGGCCGGCTCGATGCTGCCGGCCGACGTGCATGCGCG
>JAUIEG010000022.1 GCA_030428745.1 Alphaproteobacteria bacterium | reverse complement strand
CGCGATCGAACCGGAAAACCGGTAACCTGTTTTCCTGATCAGCTCCTAGAGACCGGCTCCTGAAACCGATTTGAGGACCGCCCGCTTCGTCAGCGGCAGCGGCAAAACCGTCCCCTCCCCCGACGCATCGTAGTAAACATAAAGCGGCACGCCGCTGGCGCCGAAACCGGCAAGCGCCTCGGTGATTTCCGGATCGCGCACGGTCCAGTCGGCAACCATGAAAACCGTTTGCGTCTCAGAGAGCGCCGCCGCGAGCGCCGCGTCGGAAAAGACTGTCATTTTGTTGAACTGGCAGGTCACGCACCAGGCGGCGGTGAAATCGATAAAGACCGGCCTGCCCTCAGCCCTGTAGGCGTCGAGCGCCGCCGCGCTGTAAGGTTCCGCCGCGATGGCGCCATAGCCGCGTTCCGGCGCAGATGAGACCTGCACATCCGCGTCAAGCCTCGCCAAAGGCGCAAGAGCGCCCAGCGCCGCCACCGCCGAAACAATCCGCAGCATGAAGGCCAAGCCGCCATCGGTTTTGCTTTTCTCAAAGGCCCAGGCTGCAAAGGCCAGAAGCACCGCCCCGGTAAGAACGGCTCCCAGCCCGGCGCCGGTCGTCTGCTGCGCCAGCACCCAGAGAAAATAGGCGGCGGCCGCAAAAACCGGGAAAGACAGCGCCTGCTTGAAAACCGCCATCCACGGCCCTGGTTTCGGCAGGCGCCGGCCCAGTCCCGGAAGGAAGGAAAGCAACAGATAAGGCGCGGCGAGGCCAAGACCGAGCATTGCAAAGATCGCGAGCCCCGCCAGCGGCGGCAATAGGAGCGCCGCCCCCATGGGCGCGCTCAAAAGGGGGCCAATGCAGGGCGCGGCGACGACGACCGCGAGGGCGCCGGTGAAAAACGCGCCCAAACCGCCTTTTTTCGAAGCGAGCCCCTCCCCCGCGCCAGCAAGTCCCTCGCCCGCTGAGAAAAGCCCGGCGAGATTAAGCCCCACGAGCAAGAGCACATAGGCCGACAGCGCCACGACCCAGGGCGACTGCAAATGAAACCCCCAGCCGAATTGCGCGCCGCCCGCCCGCAAGGCGAGGAGGACGCCGCCCATCAAAAGAAACGTCGCCATGACGCCCGCCATATAAAGAAGGCCATGGGCGCGCACCCTTTCGGGATGTTCGCGCGCGCTCTGCATGAAGGACGCGGCCTTGATAAACACCACCGGGAAAACGCAAGGCATCACATTCAAAAGCGCGCCGCCCAGAAATGCGAACAATAGCAACAGAGGCAAGCCTGGCGCATTATGCGGCGTCAACTCCGGCTTATTGACCGGCTTCACCAGCGGCGCGGGAACATCCGCCGTCAGCGCAAGCGCGCGCACGCCCGCGCCTTCGCCAAATTTCAAAATGCCGGGAAGTGTCTTCTCTTCATAGCGCTCGATCCAGCCCGGCTGCATCGCGATGCGCAGGACGCCGTCGCCGACATCGATTTCCTGGGGCGCTGGCGGGGAAACCACGCCTTCCGGTCCGGCGAAGAAAAAGGCGTTGTCCGCGTCAAAATTTTCCGGCGCATCCAACGTCAAAACATAAGTGGCGTCGCCGACGGCAATCGTCGCATCCGCTTCAACCGCTTCGGGCAGTTTGGCGCGCGCAAGACTGAACAGAACCCGGCGCGACGGGTCGGGCGAACTTGCCGCCAGCACCGGCAATGAAAAAGAAAAACGCCCCTCTTCGGGAACGCAGATTTCCTCGCATGTCTGCCACGACGCGTCGATGGCGAGATCGACTTTCGATCCTGGCGCAGCGTCCGCCGGCGCCGTTACGGGAACAAGAAACACCGGCGCGCCTTCATGGGCGTAGCTTGCGAGCGGTCCCACGGGAATGAATTGCGGGACAGGGTGCATGATCTCACCCGCCGTAAACCCTTCAGGCAGCGTCCAGTCGAGCCGCAGAGGAAGTCCCGCATCGCCGGGATTTGTCCAGAAGACATGCCAGCCGGGCTGGATCTCCTGGCGGATCGCAAACCAGAGCGTTTCGCCCGGCGCAAAGGCCGTGGCTTCCGGCGAGATTTCGGTTCTGGTGTAATCGTTCTCGATTACGGTCTGCGCCTGCGCCCCGGCTGTGGGGGCGACAAGAGCGATCAGCATGAAGAGAAAAGCGAGATGAACCTTCATGGCGCCTTGGTAACGGGGCCCGGCGCGAAGGCCAATCCTTATTCGCCGCGACAACCCGGCGCTCGCTGAAACTTGAACATGAAAAAGCCGGGCTGCGCAGGAGCGCAGCCCGGCCTGATGCCGGATTGGCAGGCCGTCTAGTTGGACACCAGCGGCTTGAACACATCCTGTTCGGAAAGGTTGTGACGCTTGGCGCGGCGCTGGAGCAGGATGCGCCAGTTGCCCATGGAGATGAGCATCGCATAAATCAGCGCGAGAACGCCTTGGCTTTCAAGCTCCATTTTCGTTTCAACCGAAAGCGCTTTCAGGCGCTCTTCATCAACGCCGAAATACTGGGCGAAGGTGACAGGTTCGCTGGCGCCAGTCGGCGTGTAATGCGCGGTCTGCTGCTGGATCAGCTCATGATGCGCAAGCACCTTCGCCAACTGCTCCGTTTGCTGACGGTCGCGCTCATAATTTTTCACGAAGTCCACAGCGGCCTGCGTCTGCTGCGTCATCTGTCCGTCTTCGAAAAGACGATTCTCGCCGGTCGGGGACAGGCCTTCAAAGCCGCGGTCAATCACCACCGCCATACGCTCACCGCTCGCTTCGGCGGCGACGCCGAAGGGATAGCGGCGCACATAACCGGGAATATAAGTGAAGTCTTCCCAATTGCCGTTGTCGTCGACAAACAGGTTGATGTCGTCATAGAGCCCGGTGACGGCCAGAAGCTGCGGCTGCTCCTGGGACATGAAGATCAGCGGATAGTCCTTGATCGCCGACGGGATCTCGCCAAGCGTCATCGGCAGCGCCCGGGCCTTGGCGGCGAATTTGAAGGGCTGCGACGCCGGCGCAAGGCCGAGATCGCCATGTTTTTCTTTCATCAGCAGTTCCGGCTGTTCGTAAAGGAACATTCGGCCGGTCACTTCGGGGAGAGCTTGCGCCTCGCTCATTCTCAAAACCTTCCTTGACTAAAATCCGCCCGGCTCGGGACACCGCCTGTTGCGGGGCCCGGGGTGGATTGGGCGTTCGGCTGCGACGCTTAGCAAAAAGGCCCAGAAGGTCCAACCCTTCCAGCGTCATGGCCGGATTTTTTCCGCAACACTGTGGTCAAGACGCCAGAAAAGACGCCAATTCCTGCGGCTTTTGCATCGGCGCGAGATGGCCGGCTGCGTTATCGACCGTCAGCGCGGCGCCGAGCCGTTGAAATCGCGCGCGCGCAAAAGCGGGCGCGGTCGAGGACGCCTGCCGCGCCGCGAAAATATGAACCGGCGCGGGCGCATGCGCCGCCGCTTTCCAGAAATCATTGCCCTGGGCGGCGAATGTCGCCGCCTCCCATGAAGGCGCACAAGCAAGACGAACCCCCGACCCTGTTTCCGCCAGGCCGTCGGTCAGATAATCCTCAAGGACGCCGGGCGCCCAATCCCGGAACAGGGCTTTACGGCCATATGAGGCGACCACCTCCTGCCGGGAGGCCCATTCGCTGCGCCGGCGCGCCGCCTGACGCACCAGCGGCATGCGGGCGGCGAAGACGGGCCAAACCGGCGTTGTTGCGAGCTTTGCAAGCCAGCCCGGCATGGCCACTGGTTCTATCAGCTTCAAGGCGGCGACATCCCGCCGGCCTTCGCCCGAGAGCAAGGCCACAGCCGCGCCGAGGGAATGGCCGGCGAGCGTCCAGTCTTCGCGATTCTCGTGGTCGAGGAAGGCGCGCACATCGTCCCGAAAGACAGCCCAGGAGCGCAGCCTTGCCGGATCGGCGGGCAGGCTGTTCCGCCCATGCCCGCGAAGATCAAGCGCGTAAACGTCATAGGCGCCGCCGAGCGGAGAGAGCATCTGCCTGTAGGCCGACGCGCAAAACCCTGTCGCATGAAGAAACAGGAGCGGCGGCGCCCCTGCATTCTCAAAGCGCCAGCCTGTCATTTCGCCAGCTTCAAGGCGAACCGCATATCGGCGCGCGCCAGATGTCGTGTTCGAATTCGTCATGGCCGGGACATCGCCTGTCGTGCAGTGAGGATCAACGCCGGATTACACAATGGCGAGTTGGTAGAGGCTGCGCATGTGAAGCACGTCGGGGATCGCCCGGTGCAGGCGCGGCGCGACCCGGTCGGCTTCTGCTATGCACCGGTCAACCATTTCCGGCGCCGCGCCATGAAAAATCGAGGAGAAGTCGCTCACCACAAACCGCTGCCGGGTCTTGGCGGCCTGAAACAGACGATAGAGCCAGAAACCATCCCAGTCGGGCGCGTCGGAAAAAACCACCTTGCCGGCAAGCGCCGCATTCAACTTCTCGCAAACCTCGCCAGGGGAAAGGCCTTCACTTTGAAGCGTGTCATGAGAAACGCCATGCAAGGCTTCCGCGTCGTCATCCCAGTCGTCGACAGACCAGGACGCATCGGGCCGGATCAGCATCGCCTTCGGCGCGCCGCTGGTGAAACACCAACCCACTTCAATCGGCCAGGAACGCGCCGACAGGCCCGAGGCTTCAAGATCGATGAAAGCAACATCTTTCAATTGGGAAACAGACACATCAAAATCGGACGAAACGGACGGATTGCAGAAAACCGCGCGAGTATGGCCTGTTGCAGGGCTCGCGGCAAAATAATATTGTCCCTAATTTTATATTTAATTACAAGAGGTTATACATGGCGACGCTTATAGCTATCGAAACACCGGGACGCGAGGCCGTCGACATCACGGCGCAAATAGAGGCCGCCCTCGCCTCTGCGTCCGTACAAAACGGGCTCGCCCACCTCTTCATCCAGCACACCTCCGCCTCGCTGACGATCCAGGAAAACGCCGACCCGGATGTCATGCGCGACCTGATCGACTGGCTCGACCGCATGGCGCCTGAAGACGGTCCCTACCGCCATGACGCCGAAGGCCCGGACGACATGCCCGCGCATTTGAAGTCGGCCATGACAGCGACCTCGCTTTCCATTCCATTTGCAGACGGACGATTGCTTCTGGGAACCTGGCAGGGAATTTACCTGCTTGAACACCGGCGCGCGCCGCAACGGCGGCGCATTGTCATGACGTTAATTGAAGGGGGTTAGTTGCGAACAGCGCCTTTGGGGCGGAAAACGCCGCTTTCAGGATCCTGCTCATAGTCGATGACATCGCCTGTCCTGGATGCCGCCGACTTTCGCACCTCGTCAATTGCCTCACGAAGCGGCCGCGTGCGCCGTTCAGCCATGCGAAAGAGCGCGACCGCTCCCGCAGCAGCCGCAACAGTGGCGACAAGAGTGGTGACTGCGCTCATCGACGTATCTCCCGTCTAGTTTGTCCGGCTCTAGAGACCGAACCGCGCCCATAGCGCCCTGCGCTCGCCCGCCGCCAGCATTTCATCGGCATCGATGAGCGCCGGCGATTCAAACCCGGAGAGGCCAGCTTCACCCCCCATCAGCCTTTTCAGGAGAGAGCCGCTTTCGGGCGAGATGCGCTTGACCTTAACATCTTTTCCATAGCGGTCGCGCAGAAAATCGCCGAGTTGAGCGGTTCCGTCGACCAACCCCTTTTCCGCCGCCGTAGCGCCGGTCCAGAACCGTCCCGAAAAGAGATCGGGATCGCTGGAGAGCTTGTCGCCGCGCCGCGCCTTCACCAGCGCAATAAACTGCTCATGGAGCTCGGCGAGCATGGTCTCCAATCGCGCCACGTCTTCGGGATCTTCGGGCTTGAAGGGGTCGAGCGTCGATTTGTTTTCGCCCGCCGTATAGATGCGCCGCTCAACGCCGAGCTTCTTGATCGCTTCAGGAAAGCCGAATCCACCGGAAATAACGCCGATAGAGCCCACAATGGAGCTTTCATCCGCATAAATTTCATCCGCCGCGATAGCGAGAATATAGCCGCCAGACGCGCCTACATCCTCCACAAAGGCGAGGACGGGGATGTCCTTTTCCTTCGCCAGGCGGCGGATAGCGCTCATAATGAGACGCGATTGAACGGGCGAGCCGCCGGGCGAATTGATCGCCAGCGCCACCGCTTTCAGACTGCCCGGCTTGAAAGCGGCCTCGATTGCTTTTTCAAGTTTTTTGAACGTCAGCCCTTTGCGCCCGGCGCCCATTTCGCCAATGACGCCGTTAAGTTCAATCACGGTTACGAGAGGCGAGGCTTCCCCGATAAATGGGAGCTTCAGCCAGAGATTTTTGACGGATTCAGGAAGGAGAGGCATCGGCTGCAAGTAAGGTAAAAGCCAAAGCTTTTCAATGCAGCGCCGCCGATTGCATCACCTGAATAGGACACCGCGACGCCGCCGAAAGGCCGCAGCCCGCTGCGCTTGACCGGCGCAGTCCCAGCGACCAATCTGCGAGCCCATTGCAACAAGGCGAAAGGCGACATTTTGGGACTGGCCGCGACAGCAAGTGAAACCATCGCCGCGAAACGCGCGCCGGAGTTCCTGTCCGCGGTCGATCGCCTGCGCGCGCTGACGGACGCCGATCTTGACGCCGTGAACCAGGAAATCCTGCGCCGCCTCGATTCGCCGGTGAAGATGATCCCGGAATTGGCGGGCCATCTCATCAACGCCGGAGGCAAGCGGCTTCGGCCTATGCTCACCCTCGCCTCAGCGGGCGTGTTTTCCTATGACGGCGACGATCATGTGAAGCTCGCCGCCGCCGTTGAGCTCATTCACGGCGCCACGCTGTTGCATGACGATGTGGTCGACGGGTCAGCGCTGCGCCGCGGCGCCTCCACCGCCAACATCATCTGGGGCAACAAGGAAAGCGTGCTCGTCGGCGATTTCATTTTTTCGCGGGCGTTTGAGCTGATGGTCGAGGCGAAAAATCTCGGCGTCTTGCGCGCGCTCTCTCATGCGTCGGGCGTCATCGCCGAAGGCGAAGTCCTGCAACTGACGACACAAAAGAACATCGCCGCAACCTTTGAGACCTATATCAATGTGGTGAAAGCCAAGACGGCGGCGCTGTTCGCCGCCGCGACGGAAGTCGGCGCGATGATCTCCAGCTGCGGCGCACAGGAAGAAGCGGCCATGCGCCGCTTCGGCGATCATTTCGGCGTCGCCTATCAGCTTATCGATGACGCCCTCGACTATTCCGGTTTCGAATTCGCGCTCGGCAAAACGGTCGGCGACGATTTTCGCGAAGGCAAGATGACCGCCCCCGTGGTCTTCGCTGTCGCCCGCGCGCGCGATGAAGAAAAACCTTTCTGGCGCAGGGTCATCACGGAAGGCCGTCAGGAAAAGGGCGATTTTGAACAGGCACGCGAGTTGATGGAGCGCGACGGCGCCCTTGAAGACACGATCGAATGCGCCCGCTCCTATACCGGCAAAGCGCTCGATGCGCTCGCCGAAGCGCCGCAGAACGAATTCACCCAGGCGCTCGCCGATCTTGTCGAAACCTCGACCGCCCGCGGCGCTTAAGACATCTTCATTCAGCCGCAGATAGCGAAGCGTCTGGCTCTGCGGTCGCCAGCAATCCGGCGCGCATCGCCCGCCGGGTAAGCGCGACAGCGCCGATCATGAAAATCAGCGAGAGCACCAGCGGCGTCATCCAGTGCAGCGCCACGGGATGCGTGAGCATCAAAATCGCCGCCGCCGACGACAGGCTGATCAGCGACATATAGGTGATGGCGACGCGCGTATGGGATGCGCCGAGGCGCATCATCAACTGGTAAAAATGTTCACGATGAGCCTGGAGAACGTTCTGTTTGCGCAAGGAGCGCGACACAAGCGTCCAGGCGACGTCGAACAGAAACGGCAAAAAGATCACCGGAATGACGAGCGCGCTGAGACGGCCGTCCGTCCAATTGACGCCCAGCACCGCGAAAGCCGAGATGAAAAAGCCCAGCGCCTGGCTGCCATTATCGCCCATGAAGAGTTTACCGCGCAGAAGGTTTTCCGGCAGGAACGCCGCCGCCGACAAGGCGAGCAGAAGCGCCGCCACGGCGAGCGCCGGGGCGCCCGTGAAGCTCGCAATGACCGCAAACCAGGCAAGGCCCACCGCCGCTGCGCCGCCGGCCATCCCGTTCGCCCCGTCCATGAAGTTAAAGGCGTTCATGAACCCCACGATCCAGATGATCGTGAGGGGCGCGCTCGCCGCCGCCGGAATGACGACTTCGCCAAACCATGGCAGGGGAACCGACTGAAGCGGCGCAAAGAAAATAGTGAAGAGCGCGGCGATCGCCACCTGACCCAGGAGTTTCCAGACTGGTGAAAAGGTCAGGCGATCGTCGGCGTAGCCGAGAGCGAAGGCGAGCACGCCGCAAACCGCCAGCCTGGCGATCTTGCCCGCGGCGTCCACATCGCCCGCAAAGGCCGAGATAACAAACGCGCCGGCCATCCAGCCGGCCATGATCGCGGCCCCGCCATTGCGCGGCGTCGCATTGGTGTGGCTTGATCGCTCATTGGGGTGATCGAGCACACGCCGCGCCTGCGCCGCATAAAGACATGCGCAATAGGTGACGGCGACGGTGACCGCGCCAGCACAGGCGAAAATGAAAGGTTCGATCAGCATGAAGGCCCGCCGGTTCTCCCGGCGCAAAACCTAGACCATCAGGCGTCATTTCGAAAGCGCTCATGATGGCCTAGTTATTTGTTTATCGCAGCTTTTTACGAAAAACCGCTGACGCTTTTTCAACCGCTGCGCGGACGCACATGCAGCGCCGACGCCATGGCCCAATAGCCGCGCGCTTTCGCCGCCTGCGCCGCGCGTGCGGCTGCCTGCGCCGACGCAAACAACGCGAAGCACGTCGCGCCGGAGCCCGACATGCGCGCCGCGATAGCGCCCGGCGCCGACGCCAGCCCATCGATCACCTCACGGATGACCGGCGCCTTTTCGATGGCGAAAGATTCGAGATCGTTGCGCGTCGCGTCCATCGCCTGGCTCAGTTGTGCGTAAGTCGCCGCCCTGAAATTTGCGAGCCGGGGACGCGCGGGCGCAGCATGCGCCTTGTCAAAAGCACTGAAGATGGGCCCTGTCGGCATTTCCACGCGGGGGTTGACGAGCGCAACCCACAAGGGCGGCAGAACCGGACCGTTTTCGATGCGCTCGCCGGCGCCGGAAACATTCACCGGCGCTTCCGCGAGACAGGCGGGAACATCAGCGCCGAGACGGAAAGCGAGACGCGCCAGCGCCGCGTCGCCGATATCAATATTCCAGAGTTTCGTCAGCGCCCGAAGCGCGGCGGCCGCATCGGCCGAACCGCCGCCAACACCCGCCGCCACAGGGAGATTTTTTTCAAGCGTGATCGCGGCGCCTGTCTCAACACCCGCCTCGCGCGCAAGCATCTCAGCCGCGCGATAAACGAGGTTTTTTTCCGGCGGCAAGTCTTGCAGGAGCGCCGCGTAAGGCCCCGTCACCTGCAGCGAGAAGGATTTCGCCGGCTCGGCGCGAATGACGTCGCCATCATGGGCAAAGACAAAAAGGCTCGCAAGATCGTGCAGCCCGTCGCAGCGAACAGGCCCGATATGGAGATAGAGATTGATCTTGGCAGGCGCGGCGAGAGCGATCATGCCCCATTTTCCGGCAATTCGGCTTCCGGCAAACCGTCCCTGATTTTTTCTTCAATCGTCTTTTTCAATGTCGGTGTGGGCTCAAGCTCAAGCACGCGGCGCCATTCATAACGCGCTTCAATCTTGCGGCCGAGGCGCCAGTAAACATCGCCAAGATGATCTGTAATTGTCGGGTCGGCGGGCTCCAGTGAGGCGGCGTGTTCGAGATGCCCCACCGCCTCTTCGTAATCGCCAAGCTGATAATGGGCCCAGCCGAGACTGTCGATATAAGCGCCGGAATTGGGCTCAAGCGCCACCGCTTTTTCGATGAGGTCGAAAGCCTCGTCGAGATTCTCGCCGCGTTCGGCCCAGGAATAACCGAGATAGTTGAGCGCCGCCGCCTCCTCGGGCGCAATTTCCACCGCGCGTTTCAGATCCGCTTCGGCCGCAGGCCAGTCTTCCAGAATCAAAAGCGACGCAGCGCGCCCGACAAGAAACCGCCACGCGTCGTCATGCGGATCTTCAGGCAATGCATCGATGAGCGACGTATATTCGCGCACAGCGCCCGAATGATCGCCCTCGCTGGCGAGAAGATTGGCGTAGGTGAACCGCCCTTCCGGCGACTGTCCGGAATTCGCAAGCGCACGCAGCAATCGTTTTGCTTCTCTGGCTTTGCCTTGCGCTATCAGCCCGCCCGCAACCTCGATCTGCGCCTGCTCGTAAAAGGCGGAGGATTTCGGAATGTCGCGCAAAATCGCGATCGCTTTTTTATTGTCGCCATAGGCGTTCAGAATGGAGCCGGCCAGACGCTGCGCATGATCGAATTCCGGGGCCAGATAAAGTGCGATGCGCGTAAAGGCGAGCGGCATGTCGTAATTGGCGTCACCAACCCGGAAACCGGCTTTTTCCGCTGCGTCGCGCTGTTCAATCGTTTGCTGCAACACGGCCGAGCCGAAGATGTAAAGCGCCACCGCGGCGCCTTTCTGCGGCGTCACATCGGCCCAGGCCGTATCGATCTTTCCGGCGTCGAGACGTTTCAGGCCGCTTTCCGCGATCTGACGGTCCGGCCCCGGATATTGCGCCAGTAACTCATAATGGTTCCGCGCGCCGTCGAGATCGCCCGAGCGCTCAAGGAACGAACCATATGCGTCGCGGGCGACAATGCCGCCATAGGCCATGAGCGCCAATTGATAGGCAGTGCGCGCTTCGTCGACGAGCCCGGCGTTCTCGAACAGGAACGCCTGATGCAAGGGGTGAAAGCCGCGAAAGGATTCGCCGTTTTTCGCCGCCAGCGCTTTCAACGCCGGTTCGGGCCCCTCTTCACCGGCAATGGCCCAGGCATCGAGAATGATCATGGCGGCGGCGAAATACTCCACCTCCGCATCCGCCGAAAGCGATGCGCGCGCGCCGAGATAATTTTTGTTTTTCAGGGCATGTGCCGCTTCGACAAGCCGTGCGAGATCGTCATCCTCCATGTCATCATTGGAGAGAATTTTCGGCGCAAGCGCCGCCGCCGCATCGATATCGCCGGACGCGACCTGAAAGAAAAAGGCGCCGCGGAGAATCTCATCCGTATTCGACCCGCCGGTCTCAACGTCGCCGAAAGCCTCCGCTGCAACGCCGACATTGTTGCTGCGCGCTGCAATTCGGCCCGTCAGATAATCGCCGACAACCGTCGCTTCATTGGGCGACGTCGCACAACCGGCGAGGGCGAGACCAATTGCGAAGACACTAAACAGACTTTTGCGCGGCACTAAGGGCGCTCCTTACATATTCGGATAATTGGGCCCGCCGCCGCCTTCCGGCGTCGTCCAGACGATGTTCTGCGACGGGTCCTTGATATCGCAGGTCTTACAGTGAACGCAGTTCTGGGCATTGATCTGAAACTGCGGATCGGCGCCGCCTTCCCCACTCACAACTTCATAAACGCCGGCCGGGCAGTAACGCTGCGCAGGCTCGGCATAGACCGGCAGATTAACGCCGATTGGGATTGAAGGATCTTTAAGTTTGAGATGCGAAGGCTGATCTTCTTCGTGATTGGTGGCCGAAAAGGCGACATTTGTAAGCCGGTCGAAGGTCACGGCCCCGTCAGGGCGCGGATAGGCCACGGGCTTGTGCTTGGCCGCCGGCTCGGTCGCGGCCGCATCGGTTTTTCCATGCTTCATTGTGCCGAAAAAGGACAGGCCCGGCACGATCGAATTCATCCACAATTCAAGCCCGCCCAGCGCAATGGCGCCGATGCGGGTGCCGAATGTCGACCATAAGGGCTTCACATTGCGCGCCTTGAACAGTTCGCGCTTAACGTCAGAGCCTTGATAGGCGGCCTCATAGGCGTCGAGCGTATCGCCTTCACGGCCTGCGCTCACCGCCTCAAAGGCTGCGTCCGCCGCCATCATGCCGGTCAGCATGGCGTTGTGATTTCCCTTGATGCGCGGGACGTTGACGAAGCCCGCTGAACAGCCGATCAGCGCGCCGCCCGGAAAGGCAAGCTTCGGCACCGATTGGTAGCCGCCTTCGGTGATCGCGCGCGACCCATAGGCGATGCGCTTGCCGCCTTCGAGAAGCTCAGCGATTTCCGGATGGGTCTTGAATTTCTGAAACTCCCCATACGGATAAAGATAGGGATTCTTGTAGTTCAAATGCACAACGAAACCGAGCGCGATTGTGTTGTCGTTATAATGATAGAGGAATGACCCGCCGCCCGTATCGTCTTTCAACGGCCAGCCGAAAGTGTGCTGCACATGGCCGGGGCGCGATTTTTCCGGCGCGATCTCCCAGAGTTCTTTCAGGCCGATGCCGAATTTCTGCGGATCACTGTTTTCATCAAGCTTAAAGTTGGCGATCAACTGTTTCGCCAGCGATCCGCGCACGCCTTCACCGATCAGCACATATTTGCCGACCAGCTCCATGCCGGGCTCATAGGACTCTTTTTTCTCGCCGTCCTTGCCGATCCCCATTTCGCCAACGACAACGCCGCGCACGGATCCGTCTTCGCGGTAAAGCACTTGCGATGCGGCCATGCCGGGATAAATCTCAACGCCCATGCCTTCCGCCTGCTCGGCGAGCCAGCGGCAGACATTGCCCATGGAGACGATATAGCAGCCATGGTTCTTGACCATCTCGGGCATGCCCCAGACAGGAAGCGACAATGACCCGCTTCCGCCGAGAATTTTAAAACTCTCCGACGCGACAGGCGTATCAATGGGCGAGCCCATATCGCGCCAGTCAGGGAGCAGCGCATCAAGACCCGACGGATCCAGGACGGCGCCGGACAGAATATGCGCGCCGACTTCAGAACCTTTTTCAACAACCACCACATTGATGTCGCCACCGGCCTCGGCCGCCCGCTGTTTCAGCCGAATAGCGGCTGAAAGGCCGGCAGGGCCCGCCCCGACAATCACCACATCGAATTCCATCGCTTCCCGTTCGGGCGCTGCTTGTGTCATTGCGTCTTCTCTTTTTCGCTGCCGCGCGGTTTAGTCTCCGCGTTGAGGTC
>JAUIEG010000642.1 GCA_030428745.1 Alphaproteobacteria bacterium | reverse complement strand
CGGCGGCGCGCCGGTGAAAGCCTGGGTGAAGGGCGTGCCCGTGGAAGACTCTGCGCGGATGCAGCTCGCCAATGTGGCGCGCCTGCCCTTCATCCACTCACACGTCGCGGCGATGCCCGACGTTCACTTCGGGCGCGGCGCAACCGTTGGCTCGGTGATCGCCACCAAGGGCGCGATCATTCCAGCCGCAGTGGGCGTCGATATCGGCTGCGGAATGATGGCGGTTCGAACCACCGTCACCGCCGATCAGTTGCCGGACGATCTATCGATGATCCGCTCGGATATCGAACGCTCGGTGCCCCATGGCGGGGTCGGCAAGAAAGGCGGCTGGATGAAAGGCGTGCCGAACGCGATTGCGTCGCGTTTCGTCGACTCCGGTCTCGCCGACCGCCTGACGGTGATCGAGGACAAGCACCGCAAAATTCGCGGCGCAAACCATGTGATCCATCTCGGCTCGCTCGGGACCGGCAACCACTTCATCGAGCTTTGTCTTGATGAGGAAAATCGCCTCTGGGTGATGCTGCACTCCGGCTCGCGCGGGGTCGGCAACCGGATCGGGACGTATTTTATCGAACGCGCCCGTGAAGAGCTGATCAAGCGCGGTTACGGCGTGCCCGATAGAGACCTCGCCTGGTTCGAGGAAGGCGAAGAGCTTTTCACGGACTATGTGGAGGCCGTCCACTGGGCGCAGGACTTCGCGCGGGAAAACCGCGAGGCGATGATGGAGCGCGTTCTTGCGTCGCTGCGTTACCGCCTGCCGAAAAAGGTCGGGAAGTTCCGCATCGAGAAAGAGGCCGTGAACTGCCACCACAATTATGTGGCGCGTGAACGGCATTTTGGCGCGGATGTCTGGGTGACCCGCAAAGGCGCGGTGCGCGCCGGCGCTGGCGAACTCGGCATCATTCCGGGCTCGATGGGGGCGAAGTCCTACATCGTTTCCGGCCGCGGGAGTGAACAGTCTTTCTGTTCGTGCTCGCACGGCGCGGGCCGCAAGATGAGCCGGACGGCGGCGAAGGAAACCTTCACCCTCGCCGATCACCGCGCGGCGACCGAAGGCGTTGAATGCCGGAAGGACCGCGGCGTCATCGACGAGACGCCCGGCGCCTATAAGGACATCGACGCCGTGATGGCCGCGCAAACCGACCTCGTCGAGGTCGTCCACACGCTGAAGCAGATCGTGTGCGTCAAGGGATAGGGTGAGACGGAATCCGCCGTCTCCCCTCAACGGGGACCGGCGGCGAGAAGCAGGGGGCCGCCGGTCCCAAAGGAGAATTGAGATGCGTAAAGACATGTTCAAAGTGATTGTGGAGCGGCCGCGCCACGGCGCGGATTTGCGCCTGAACCGTTCCCGTCTAGCGGGCGCGGACGACCTTCCCTCGCGCGTCGGCATGAAACGTTTTCGCAAGCTCAATCACACCGACACAAAATATCTCAACGAAAACCTGGCGCCATTGCGGCGCTATCTCATAAAGCAGGCGGGCCGCCCCTGGAGCAAGGTGTATTCAGATATTTGCGAGCATCTGCGCGCCGACAATACGGTCATGCAACATGTTCGCGATCACCTGAAGGATTTCGTTGTGCTCAAAGTGGCGGTCGGCCGCGAAGGGGAATGGATGAACGGAAACTCCTCATATTCTGGCGCGGGATCGTTTCCCTGGCGTCAACCGCTTTATGTGGATCCGAAAGACGGCATCCTGAAACGCAGCGACAAGCTCTGGAAAAAGCTTGGCGTCGATACCACCCCGGTCTGGGTGAAAAGAAAAAGAGAGGCGCGCGCGCCCAATCCGGATATTCGCCGGGTCGGCAAGGACACAGTACTGCATCGCATTGGCGGCGTCTGGTATGAGGTGAAGTTCCGAAAATGCAAAAACGCAAACCCCGTCGATCAAGTTTATGACAAGCTGACCCATCAACCCGTTCAGCCCGGGCAACGCTACGCATACTCCAAGAAACAGCTTTCCGGCGCAGCGCTTGCATCCTTCGGCTTGCAAAACCAGCCAACGCAATAAGGGGGCTTTTCCTGAGCGGCTGACCGGCTCTGGACTTTGCGGCGCCTCGCCCCATATTGCGCCCCATGAATATGGTTTTCTTCATCCTCGTCGCCGGGGCCGGGCTTTTTATCGGCGGGCGCTGGGCGTTGCAGCGCCGAAAAACCGAAGCGCTGCTCGCCGCGCCCTTGCCTGCTGAACACCGGCAAATCCTGCGGTCGCGCGTGCCCATCTACAACGCACTGCCCCATGAGCTGCGCAAACGCCTCGACGGTCTCATCAACCGCTTTCTCGCGGAGAAAA
>JAUIEG010000641.1 GCA_030428745.1 Alphaproteobacteria bacterium | reverse complement strand
TCTGCTCAATATTGCGTTCGCGTGTGGCGCGGCCGGAGTTGACGTCAATGGCGATGAGCGCTTCGGTTTGATTGATGACGATATAGCCACCGGATTTGAGGCGCACTGTCGGGTGGTACATGCCGTCGAGTTGTTGCTCGACACCATGTTTGAGAAAGATCGGCGCAGAGCCTTTATAAGGCTGCACATGCTTTGCATGGCTCGGCATCAGCATTTTCATGAAGTCTTTGGCTTCGCGGTATCCCGCTTCGCCTTCAACCTGCACTTCGCCGATATCCTTGTCGTAAAGATCGCGGATGGCGCGCTTGATGAGGCTCGCCTCTT
The DNA here is from genome assembly GCA_030428745.1 of Alphaproteobacteria bacterium. GTDB lineage: Bacteria > Pseudomonadota > Alphaproteobacteria > Caulobacterales > Parvularculaceae > Hyphococcus. The sequence continues at coordinate 1,968 of JAUIEG010000641.1, read as the reverse complement.
CATAGATCAGGCAGGGCGCGACGGACTTTAACGTCAGGCTACGGATGTTTTCCCATAGGCGAAGGAGATAGTCGTAGTCACGCTTGATTTCGGTCTTGGTGCGCTTGGCGCCGGCGGTGCGGATGATTAGTCCCATGCCCTGGGGAACGTCGAGACTGTCGACGACGCGGCGCAGGCGCTTGCGGTCAGTGGAATGGGGGATCTTGCGGGAGATGCCGCCGCCGCGCGCGGTGTTCGGCATCAACACACAATAGCGTCCGGCGAGCGACATATAGGTGGTCAGCGCCGCGCCCTTATTGCCGCGTTCTTCTTTCACGACCTGCACGAGCAGGATCTGGCGGCGCTTGATGACTTCCTGGATTTTGTAATTGCGCAGGAGGTGAGAGCGGCGGCGCTTGGCGTCCTTGTAGCGTTCGAAAAGCGCGTCGCGTTCCTTTGCTTTGGAACGCTTTGTTTCCGGCGTCTCGGCTTCTTCGTCCTCGGCGCTGTCTTCATCTTCGGATTCGTCGTCTTGTTCGTCATCCGCGTCGGAGTCTTCGGCGTTCGCTTCCATGGCGTCCGCGTCATCATCTTCCGCGTTGTCTTCGACAGCGTGTTCTTCTTCTTCAGAGTCTGCGCCTTCGGCGGCGGCTTCGACAGCCTCTTCATCCGAAGATTTCGCGCCTTCGTCCTCATCGTCGGTTTTCACCGCGACAGGCCCACCATTTCCCTCGTCTTCTTCGCCGTCCTCTTCCTCTTCTTCTTCCTCGGAAGGATCGCCTTCGATTTCGTTGGTGGGATCGGCGTCATCCTCGGAGTCGTCATCGTCAGCGCCGGCTTTCAGCTTTTCTTCGTCCGTGTCCTCTTCGTCATCGCGATCGCGATTGCTGTCGGCCTTGCGGCTGCGGCGGCGGCGCTTGTTATTGCTGGTATTTTCTTCCGTATCCTCGTCGTCCTCATCTTCTTCGTGGTCTTCATCGCCGCGAGAAGAGAGTTCGAGCTGCGAAGCGAGCTCGGCGACTTCAGCTTCAGCGCGTTGAAGCTCCTGACGGTCGGATACGGGTATCTGGTAGTAATCCGGATGAATCTCGCTGAAGGCGAGAAAGCCGTGGCGGTTGCCGCCATATTCTACGAAGGCCGCCTGAAGCGACGGTTCAACGCGCGTCACCCGCGCCAGGTAGATATTTCCTCTTAGAGGCTTGCGCGCCTCTGATTCAAAATCAAAGTCCTCGACTTTTCCATTGTCGAGCACCGCGACGCGCACCTCTTCGGGGTGTGCCGCGTCGATCAGCATCTTTTTTGTCATTGTATTGGGCTCCGCAATGTGGCGGCAAGGCCGGGACATTGCTTGTGTTGGATCGCTGCTGGATCAGGCCCGCGCACAGCATCTCAGGCGCCGGACAGGAAACCTGTCGGTTTGCGGCGGAGAGTATCGGGGCGGTCACTGTCATCAGCGAAAGCTGTTTTTTCCTGTGCCGGCGTGCCGGCGAATGAAATCGCCGGACATCCGGCGGATTATTAGCGCCGGCGAACCGGCTGGATTTTCGGCGCTGAGCGCCGGGATGGCGCAATTGCGCCCTGATTTGCTCCTCGCGCAGCCGGGTTTTCCAGTGAAGCGCGGGTCGGCTTTGGGGGAGCTGCCGACGTTAAGTTTCTGGAAAGACTGGCTTTTTCGCCTCTTTCCCGAAAAATTCTTCGTGATGCGCGGGGCTTTGATCTCCCTCAGCCCGGTTCCTAGATGGGCCTTTTGCACCATAACATCAATAGTTTGCGGTTTGGCCGATGCTTCGGCGCGGCGCAAGCTGTTTTTGACCATGCCATGAGTGCGGGGAAAAAGAAAACCCATGGTTAACGCCGACTCAGTATTCCATGGGAATATTCGGACAAACGATCCGTAATGATTAAGACGGCGTTAACGCTGGCGAAATCAGAATACCGCCTTTAAAGATTGCCCCGGGGAGTTTCGTGGCATCAGGGGCGGACAAGGAC
>JAUIEG010000640.1 GCA_030428745.1 Alphaproteobacteria bacterium | reverse complement strand
CTCCTGCCCCCGGTTCGTATCGAGTTCAACAGCCCAAGCGAGGCCGAGCTCATCGACATTTTCATCGTTGATCTGGTCAAGAGGAGAGTACCGCTGTTCTGCGTAGGTGCGGCCATAGGAAAGCCAGTTGTCGAGGTCGCTGGCGGCGTTTGAGAGGCGCGCGTGATCAACGGCGCCAAAAGGCTGCGGGTCTTCGCGCGCCGCCGCCACGGCTTCTGCTTTTGTTGATGGAGATGCGTGTTCTTTCGCGTTGCGTTCGCACGCTCCCAATAGAAGTATCGTAGACAGAAAGAGTGAAACTATTTTGTTTTGCGCCATATTCCGCCGTCTTTCCCTTGAGCAGAAAAAGCTACCCTGTGGCGCAATGGCGGTGCAATCGAAACGCCCTTCTTGCTGCGTTCACCGAAAGGAACGAATTCGTTCTTGGTGCGACGGCTGGCGAAGGTGAAAATATGCTTGAATATGGCCGGGGCGCCATTGCTTGCTGCGTTGCAAAATCAGCTTGCGAGGCGCTTGGACAGATTGGGAAGGCTATATGGCGCTTGACCGTCCATTTGATCCGGAAACGAAAATCGTGTCGCGATCCTCGCGCCCGGATGTGATCGAGCGCGGCTGCGATATCTGCGTTGTTGGCTCTGGCGCGTCGGGGATGTCCGCGGCGATTGAGGCGGCGCGCGCCGGCCGTGAGGTTATCCTGATCGATGGTTTGCCGTCCCTGGGTGGGCAGGCGGTGAATTCCATTATCGGCATGTTCTGTGGACTCTTTACGCCGGGTGATAACGGCCGCCAGCTCACGCATGGCGTCGCCGATGAACTGCTTGCGGAGCTGGGCGCCAGCGGTGATCTGACGGTGGTTGGCGGCGGCGTGATGAAAGTCGCCATGTATGACGAAGTGGCGCTGGGACGCTGGGTGGAAAAGAAGATTCTTGATGCGGGCGTGACGCCGCTCACGGGCGCAATCATTCGCCGCGTTAATCGCGACGGGCGACGGGTGACGTCCATCGATGCGGCGACGCGCCATGGCGATGTGCGCGTAAAGGCGGAGGCTTTTATCGACGCCACAGGCGACGCCGCGATTACATGGGAAGCCGGTTTCGACTGCCGTATGCACAAGAACGGTCAGGTCTATGGCTCGCAAATGCTGGTCATCGAAAACTTTAACGATGACAAGCGCCCGGGCTGGGACGATATGGCGGCGCGCATTCGCGACAAAGGCGGCGACTACGGCATGATGCGCCGCGACGGTTTTGCGCTGCGCTATCCCGGCCGCGATGTCGCTATCGTCAATATGACACACATCGAAACGCCGCTCGATCCTTTCGAGGCGGCGGAAAAACAAATCGACGGCAAGGATCAGGCCGACCGTACGCTTGTGTTTTTGCGCGAGGAATTTCCTGACGCTTTCGGCGAGGCGAAGATCCGCGCTTATGGCCTGCCGGGGATTCGCCAGACGCGGTGGATTGTCGGCGCGCATCACTTGACGGTCGATGAAGTGCGGGCGGGCAAGAAGTTTGACGATGCGATTGCACGTTGTTCATGGCCGCTTGAGCAGCATCACAATCAGGAAGGCTATGTCTGGGAAGTCTTCGACGAAGACCACGTCCACACCGTGCCTTTGGGGTCTATCACGGTCGCCGGCGCCGATAATCTCTGCGCCGTGGGGCGATGCATTGACGCGGATTCCGCGGCGCTTTCTTCCGTGCGCGTCATGGGCCCGTGCATCGCCATGGGCGCGGCGGCGGCCCATGCGCTTGACCTTGCAGGCTCAGGCAGCGTTCACCAGATCGATATCGGCGCCCTGAAACAACGCATACGCCAGAATATTGAAGACTAGCCAATGCAACAGGGCTCTTCTCAGACATTTGACGTCTCGGCTTTCATGGATGGCCGCAAACTGACATCGTTCAACATCCGGCTCATCGTTCTGTCATGGCTGATCACCTTTTGTGACGGCCTCGACATGATGATGATCGCTTATACGGCGCCCTATATTGCGGAAGGAATGGCGCTTGATCAAACGGCGCTCGGCAATGTGTTCAGCGCAGGGTTGCTCGGAACCATGCTTGGCGCTTTTGGCTTCGCCTATCTCGGCGACCTGATCGGGCGGCGAATTTCCATCATTATCGCTGCCTTTGCTTTCGGCGTTCTCACCTTTGCAACGGGCTTTGCGCAAAACTACGAACAGCTTCTTGCACTTCGTTTTCTGGATGGGCTTGCACTGGGCGGCATGCTGCCGCTCGCCTGGGCGCTCAATATTGAGTATGCCCCGAAACGCCTGCGCGCAACGGTCGTG
>JAUIEG010000639.1 GCA_030428745.1 Alphaproteobacteria bacterium | reverse complement strand
GTCAAAGGCGGGGTTTGGCCGGAAGGTGTCAGCAGCGGCTTTGACGACGCGTTGTTCGCGGGGGGTGTAGGCGCGCAGGGCGTGCTGCACCCTGTTGCCAAGCTGGCTGGAGACGCTGTCGGGTACATCGAGCGGGTTTTGCGTTACAAAAAAGACACCGACGCCTTTTGAGCGGATCAACCGCACCACCTGTTCGACCTTTTCGAGGAGCGCTTTCGGCGCTTCATCGAAAAGAAGATGGGCTTCGTCAAAAAAGAATACGAGTTTCGGTTTGTCCGGATCGCCGATTTCCGGAAGCTCTTCGAAAAGCTCGGAGAGAAGCCACAGCAAAAATGTTGCGTAAAGTTTCGGGGTCTGCATGAGCTTGTCTGCGGCGAGGATATTGATGATCCCGGCGCCTTCGTCATCGGTGCGCAGGAAATCCGTCAGCTCAAGCGCAGGCTCGCCGAAAAACTCCTCAGCGCCTTGTTCCTCAAGGGCGAGCAGGCGGCGCTGAATGGCGCCGACGGAGGCGCGCGAAACATGCCCATATTCCGCAGACAACTCTTTTGCGCGCTCAGCGACATCCACAAGAAGCGCGCGCAGGTCTTTAAGATCGAGCAGAAGGAGCCCTTCATCGTCGGCGAGACGAAAGGCGAGGGTCAAAACCCCTTCCTGGGTGGCGTTGAGATCGAGCAGACGCGCCAGCAGCAGCGGCCCCATCTCCGAAACAGTTGCGCGAATGGGATGGCCTTTTTCACCGAAAAGATCCCAGAAACAGACAGGGAACGCTTTCGGCTCATAAGGATCAAGACCGATTTTATCCGCGCGCGCGGTGAGGAAGTCTTTTATCTCCACGGGCTCGGCGATGCCGGAAAGATCTCCCTTCACATCGGCGACGAAGACCGGCACCCCTGCGGCGGAGAGCCCTTCGGTGATGATCTGTAAAGTGACGGTTTTACCGGTTCCGGTTGCGCCGGAAATCAGACCATGGCGATTGGCGTATTTAAGGGAAAGGGCTTCCGGTTTTTCACTCTTTCCAAGAAAAACGGACGTCTCGGTCATGTGGTCTCCTGGCCGGCGAAACTGCGCATTACGGTCCCAAACCCCGCTTTCTATGCGGCCTTGGGATCAATGCAATGTCCAAGCGCCCGGAATTATTGTCAAATCCGTAATCCTGGGCGTGAGCGGCGGCATTTACGGCGCCCCGGATTGGGGATAAAATCCGCCGACCGCGCGAGAAAACACATTCGAGGGAAATTGTACGGGGCGCGCGGGGGTAATCACACGAGTAAAAACATCGGGCGAAGTAACGCAAAAGGAAGGGGCTAAACATGCTCAGGATTCTTCTCGTCATCGCGGTTGCGCTGGCGGTTATTATTGGATTGACGCAGCTGATGGGTCGCGACGCGCCAGAGGCGATGCAGGACGCGAGCGAAGCTATCGAGGATGTGGCTGACGACGCCGCCGATGCGATGGGCGATGCTGCGGATGCGGCTGGCGATATGGCGGGCGACGCCGCTGAGGCGACCGGCGAAGCTATGGACGACGCTGGCGACAATATGGGCGACGCCATGGACGATGCTGGCGACGCCATGGATGAGGCTATGGATGACGCCGGCGAAATGGCGGACGACGCTATGGAAGCGGCTGATGACATGGCCGACGACGCCGCTGACGCCATGGAAGGCGCCGCGGAGGATGCCGGTGAAATGATGGATGAGGCCGGCGACAAAATGGAAGAGATGGCGGAGGACGCTGAGGAAGCGACTGACGAGGCTATGGATGAGGCCGAAGAAGCAGCAGACGAAGCTGCTGACGAAGCCTCTGACGAAGAACCGCAAAACTAAAACGCGGCTCACGCCTGTTTTCAGGCGAAACCGTTTCAAAATGAGACGCCGCCGGCATTTCACCGATGCCGGCGGCGTTTTCTTTACGCTCTGTTAAACATGACGGATAAAATTTTAATCGCGTTGTAGCAATTGTCGCTTACATTCCTGTCATGTTCATAGAAGTGAAAAGTGAGCGAGACATGACCGCAGGCGGAATGATCGATTTTGACCATCTCGAAAAATACGTCGCTGGCGATGATATGTTGCGCGACGAGATTCTCGAAATCTTTTCCGAGCAGGTATGCCTGCTCCTGGATAAGTTTGACGTGTTTCAGGCTGATGAGGCGTGGAAGAATACAGCCCACACGCTGAAAGGCGCTGCGCGCGGCGTCGGGGCGTGGGGTCTCGGCAAGATCTGCGAAGAAGCCGAAAACATGGTCGGGGCCGCCCCGGGCAAACAGGAGGCGCGCGCAACTCTGCTTGTTTC
>JAUIEG010000638.1 GCA_030428745.1 Alphaproteobacteria bacterium | reverse complement strand
ACGGTATGGATGGTGAAGAAACGATCCGTAACCTGATTTATACGCCGACATTGAACATCGACGGCATTTACGGCGGGTATACGGGCGAGGGTGTGAAAACAATCCTGCCTCACAAAGCCACGGCGAAGATGGATTCGCGATTGCCGCTCGGCCTCGATCCCGACGAGGCGCTGGCGAAAATTCGCGCCCATCTCGACGCTATTGGGTATGATGATATCGAGTTGAGAAAACTATCAGGCTATCCCGGGTCGCAGACATCTGTTGAGTCGTCGCTCGTGCATGCCGTGATCGGCGTTTTCAACAAATACGAATTAACGTCGACGGTGAATCCGCGCCTTGCCGGGAGCGCCCCCTTCTACCAGTTCACAGAGCGTCTGGGGCTGCCCATGGTGCCGACGGGGCTTGGTTTCGGCACGGGCGCCCATGCGCCGAACGAGATAATGCTCATAGAACCGGCGGAGGGGGTAAACGCCGCGGGGTTGGCGGAGGTCGAAAAGTCCTATGTGGACATGCTCTACGCCCTCGCCGAGGCGGAATAATCAGGGACGCTAGCTCTTCGAATCGTTCTCGTCGATTTCTTCGCTTTTGGTCGGGGGGCTTGCGGGCGCCGGCGGGTCGCTTGCCGGGAACGAATCCTCAAGCGCCTCGTCGAGTTCGTTCTGGTCTTCTTTTGTCGGTTTCTGGTTCTGAGTTTTTTGGGCTGCTGTCATCGGGGAGCTCCTTTTAAACTTTACACTTGGTCGCATTGAACTAACGCTTGGCGCGGCCCGATCGTTCCGGCGGGCCTTTTTGCCGCCTTCTGGGACCGTCCGTGATCCTGTCGCAAAATTTTCTATTGATGGTTTCGCTTGCGAAAGCTTATGCGCGCTCAGTTGCAGCGCAACAGGGTGAAATCTTTTCCAAGGCAAGCCCCTTATAGAGTGTAAGTCGCCAGGAGTTTGGCGGACCTTGCGGAAAAAAAAGCGTAGATTCTTTCGCGCCGCAAAAACTCTTCTCATGAGTTTTTCTACGCATCCATGATAAAAATTCGATTAGAAAAATGGTGTTGCGCTTATCCGTCTTACGCGACTTTTAACCACTGCGTTTCAACCCGCTTTTTATGCGCTCTGGCGCAGGCGGCTTGCGTAACCGAGATGACGATCGCAATTATTCGTGATGCAAGAGATTATGAACAGGCGCCGCGCCGCCTTTGAACTGTTAATTTTTGGCGCTTTGGCGTTGGGGCTGCGATTCGCATTTGATCCTTGGTTCTGGCGGTATGCGGGTCCCCTTTCTCTCATTTTGACCCTGGCGATTCTGTTGGCGTATTTGCGCGGACGCGGGGAAGGGTGGTCGTCGCTGGGGCTGATCAGATTGCCAGGGCTCAGATCGAAACTGTTGCTCGCGCCACAGGCCCTCGTCGCGTTCGCTTTGTTCGCGGCTTCTGTCGCTCTCACTGTTTTTGGCGGACAGGCGGTCGGACTCGACTTTATGGGCGAGGAGCCTGCGGGCGTTGCAGACCGCTGGGGCGATATCGCCGGTAATTTGCCTTTATATCTCACCTGGCTCGGGATCGTTTGGACATCGGCTGCTGTTGGCGAAGAGATGTTTTTCCGCGGATTTCTGATCACGCGCTTTGACGCCGTGCTCCGCGGCGCGCCGCTCTCCGGAGCTTTAGCGGTCGTCCTTGCTGCGTTGTTTTTCGGCCTCGGCCACTATTATTATCAGGGTTTGCGCGGTCTCATCACAACGGCGGGTATCGGCATCGCGTTTGGGACCGCTTTCCTGCTGTTCAAACGCAATCTCTGGCCGCTTGTAATCATTCACGGCGTTATCGACACCATAAACTTTTCGGCGCTCTATTTTGAATGGGAATGAGACTCTGTTTGACTAGATAACGCCGATTGATTTTCCGACTTTGATAAACGCCGCCACCGCTTGATCCACCTGGTCATCGGAGTGTCCGGCGCACATTTGCGTTCTGATGCGCGCCTTGTCGCGGGGAACAACCGGGAAAGAGAAGGCGGTGACGTAAACGCCTTCCTCCATGAGCGCAGCGGCCATTTCACCGGCTTTCTTGGCGTCATAGATCATGATCGGGATGATCGGATGTTCGCCGGGAAGAAGGTCGAAACCGGCCTCAGTCATTTGCTTGCGAAAGCGGGTTGCGTTCCTGAAAAGCTGTTCGCGCAGATGTCCGCCATGACGGACAAGGTCGAGCGTTTTCAACGTCGCGCCAAGAAGCGCCGGCGTTAGTGCATTGGAAAAGAGATAGGGCCGCGCGCGATTGCGCAGGAGATGCACCACCTCTTTCGTCGCGCAG
>JAUIEG010000637.1 GCA_030428745.1 Alphaproteobacteria bacterium | reverse complement strand
GCGTCGTCCGGGTTTATCTTTGCTTTTTGCATCGCCGGGATGCGCAGCGCATACATCCAGCACCAGACAATCAGGGTCCAGACAACAAGCGCGAGAACGGGCGTGAGCATGGTCATGAACGGGCCTCCCTTTTGCGCACAAGCCTATCATGCGCCGCCGGATACGAAATCGGATTTCGCAGCCGCGTTTCAGGGCCGGGGAATCTGGCGGGTCTGCGCAACGGGCTTGGTCAGCAACATCACCCCCGCAACGGTGAGGACGAGGGCCAGCGCCTGTGGCGGGCCGAACGGTTCATGCAGGATCAACGCCGCCGCCAGCGCGGTTGATGCGGGCCCGATGCCGCCGGTTGCGCTTGTCAGACCGGGACCGATCCGGGCGATCGCTTCGGCGATCATCAGGCCCGGCGCCACCGTGCACAAGATCGCGAGGAAGACGCCGATCATCAAAATTTCCGGCGACAGCGGCGCGGTTTCGAAGGCTGAAATCGCAAAGCTGTGAATGAGAATGGGAACCGCTGCGGCGCTCATGGCGATGCTGATGAACAGCGGCGAGCCGAGTTTCGTAATCGCCGGCTTGCTGGCGGTGACATAAAAAGCGAAGAGGACGGCGGCGGTGAAAACGAGCCCCGCGCCAAGCGCCGCATTTGGTCCGGCGTCCTTGAATTCATTCAGCGCCAGCAGCGCAACCCCGCCATAAGAGAGCAAGAGCGCCAACCCATGTCGCCAGGTGATGCGGTCGCCATAAGCAATCCATGCAAACAGGGCCACTACGGTGGGGTAGAGAAACAGGATCAGCCGTTCGAGTTGTGCGGAGATATATTTGAGGCCGGTGAAGTCGAGCCAGGTGCAGACATAATAGCTGAGCACGCCAAGCGCCGCGGCGGTCACAATCAATCGGGGCGTCGGTGTGACGTCTCTGCGTTTCGCCGCGCGCCAACCAATCCACAGAAAAAACGGCAAGGCGATGCCCATGCGCAGGGACATCATCTGTTCGACATTCGCGCCTTGGGTAAAGGCGATCTTCATGGCGACGCCTTTCAGGGAAAACAGCGTCGCCCCGGCGGCGGCGAGCGCCAGGCCGGATGTATGTCGGAAAGAGGGCTGCACAAAACGTCTCGAACTTGCTGGGACGTCGTTTAGTTCAGTTTCCCCAGCAATGGTAGAGCGGGGCGGCGCTGTCGCGTGCGATGACGCCGCCCGCAAAGATTAGTCTGAGGCGTTTTCACTGGCGCAGGCGGCAGGCGCATTGACCATGAACATGCCCGCATTCATCGATCCTTCGACACCGAGCTCACTGCGGAGTTTCTCTGTGGTTTCCATATCGCCGGTGATGCTGGCATAGGCGAATTTGCGTTCGATCGCCGTCAGGTCCGCTTCGGCTTTTTCGCCGATACATTTGCAAATCTCTTCGGGAACATTGAGTTCCTCGCCGCAGGCTTCCGCGAATTGCGCGCCAGTGGGGCCGTCGTCTTTTTTGGCGTTGTCGCCGCCGCAGGCGCTGAGCGCCAAAGCGCCAAGGAATGCGAAGGTCAGATGTTTCATTTCTTTCTCCTCAGAATGTCAGTCCGTTTTATGTAGTTAGGGCTCTATTCATTGCAACCTTCAACGCCTAATAATCTGTGTCCGGATGATGCGGGAGGGCGCATGATCCGCGCCTTACCCTAATTCATAGGTGATTACTGTTATTAAGCCTTCACGATAGACGGGCGTTCCCTCTAGCGTTGCAGGGGAATATTCCCATTTTTCAATAGCGTCCCGCGCCTTATACCGGAAATTCGAGGGAGCATCTGCAGGATGAAATTCGATTACCTCGATATTCTCTGTGCGTCCTTTTTCGTTGACGTCAAATCGCAGCGCTACACAGACATACTCTTTCCAGAGGCTGTTAAACGGATACTTGGGAGCGCGCCTGGCAAGCGGAATTGCATCTTGAAAGCCCGGCTCTGGCGCCCGGCTCGTTTTTGGACGCGGTTTCTTTAGCTCAGCGCAGGTTTCCTTAACCTGCGCGTAGTCGGTGGCGGATGAGGAAGTGACCCCGCCAATCCAGAAAACCAACAAAATACAGCCCAGTCGTACGTAGCTCATAAGGCCCCCGTAGCTCGCCAGCGTCATTCGCTAACGATAGCTAATTTGGGCCCTTTACGCCACATTCGAATGCTTCTTGAACTCGATCCGCGAGATCGCGCGGCAATGGACTTCATCGGGTCCGTCGGCGAGGCGAAGGGTGCGGATGCCGGAATAGACTTTGGCGAGACCGAAATCGGTGGTGACGCCGGCGCCGCCATGGGCCTGGATCGCGTCGTCGA
>JAUIEG010000636.1 GCA_030428745.1 Alphaproteobacteria bacterium | reverse complement strand
AGGCGTCAAGCATCGACCGCTCCATATCCGACGAGGGATATTGGGTCAGGAAGTCGTCTGTCAAATCGCCATAGCCGCGCTGGATCGCTGCTTCATAAATTTCGGCACTCTCCGCCGCAGGGGGAATAACGCGGCGATAAGCCCGCGTTTCTCCGCTATTGAACCCCGCAAGCAAAGGGACTTTCGCCTGCCGGCCTTCATCGAAAGCTTCGATCAATTGCGCGGGTAGCACCTGTCCGTCAATCGTCCCCTGACTGATGAAACCACTTTTCGTCGCCTTCTCTGTCAGCTCGACCGCATCGAACGCACGGAGCGCATCCAGATCCTCTGCGCCGAGGGCATTTCCCAGCATAGCGCCAATCGTTTCCGCGGACGGCATTCCATAGGCGGGGCGTGACACTTCAGGGATCGCCCGAATGCCCGTGCTTTGCGCAATCGCTTTATGAAACAACCCTTCGGCCAACGGGCTGATCATCAGATACGTGACGCTGAGGGCGCCGGCGGACTCGCCCATGATTGTGACGTTATCCGAATTACCGCCAAAAGCGCCAATATTGTTCCGCACCCAGCGAAGCGCAGCGATCTGATCAAGCAAGCCGTAATTGCCGGAAACGCCGTCAGGCGATTCCGCACTTAATTCCGGATGAGCGAGCCACCCCAGCACGCTCAGACGGTAATTGATGGAAACAAAAACAGCGCCACGCTCCGCAAACGCCGATCCGTCATAAGTCGGTTGCGCGCTGCCGCCCATGCGCAACGACCCGCCATGGATCCACACAATCACCGGCGCGTCCTCGGCGTCCGCTGGCGCCCAGACATTCAACAACAGGCAATCTTCGGACATGGAATGAGGCGGGTCCAGATACAGGCTATCGGACGGCAGCGTCGGCTGCACACAGCTCGATCCAAACGCTGTCGCTTCGCGCACGCCATCCCAGGCTTCAGGCTCTTCCGGCGGTTTCCAGCGCAGCTCGCCGACAGGCGGCGCGGCATACGGAATGCCTTTGAAGATGTTCAGGTCCCCGTGTCTGACGCCTGCAACTTTTCCCTGTTCAATAGCGACGACAGGATTCACAGCGCCGTTATCCGGCGCGGCGTTTCGGGCGCAAGAAGCGGCAAAAAGGAAAATGAGTGCAAACTTTAAAGCGCGACACAGATCGGTCATGATCGTCGACTCCTTTTTTCTTTTACATTCCCGCGAGAGCTCGCTCCAGCATACGCCGAAACGCCGCAGTCGTCTCGGCTACAGCCTCGACGGACACGCAACGCTCGTCATCATCTTCAACATGATGAAAGCGATGAACGCCGAAAATCCCCGCGACGGGTCCGTAACCCGCTTCGATCACATTGGTCAGCTCGCCCGCCGACAGGACATCGCTCGCATAAGGCGCCTCGAGGCCCGCAAGCCCAGCGAACTCCGACTGGGCGATCGAAAGCAATTCACGGCTGACAACCAGATAGCGCTGTGAATCCGTTCCCGGCAGCGGCGTTCGCCCACCGACTGAGTCATGCCAGTCCCGCGAGGCGAGATTGGCGCCAAGATGAAGCCAGAACGCGGTATTTTCGGGACTGGGCGCAACCTTGTGAAGAAGCTCTTCGGCGCCGAGATATTGATATTCGTGCCCGCTGTTGCAGACAAAGGCGAGATCAAAATCGCGCGCAGTTCGACTTGCCCATCGCGCGATGTGGAGCCAGGCGGCGACACCGCCGCCACGTTCGCCAGCGCATGTGAACCAGCCTGAACGCGGCGTTGACACCACAAGCCATCGTCCACGCCCGCGATCAAGCCTGCCGACAAGGTTGAAAGCTTGTCTGCGCCCGCCATTTCCAGTCAATGTCAACGTCGCTTTCTTACCCGCCATCGCGGCTGCAAAGAAAGGCGAAGCGTCTTGCGGCGCAAGCAAGGCTAACGGTTTTCCGTAAAGCGGGCGGCGGCCGTCAGTGTTGAGCGCGATCACTTTCCCGCTCGGCCCATTGGTGACGATAACACAGGCCGCAGCGCCGCTCTCAAAAGCCGCCTCCACCGGGACGCGCACAGCATCCCAGAACATCGAAGACCAGCGGCCGAACGGAAGATCGACCAAGGCGATTGCGCCGTCGAGCGATGTTGACGCAAGCCCCGAGGCGCCAACGCGCACGATCGGAGCTTTAAGCCCCGTCGCCGGCGTGGTTTGCACAATGGGTTGAGGCCACAAGGACGCGCGGTCCTCACCCACGGAAATATCCGCTTGCGTGGGCTCAAACCATGGCGCCGAAAAGTACTGACGCTCCGTTTCAAAGCCCGCCTCCGTGAGCTCCGCATCAAGCCAG
>JAUIEG010000635.1 GCA_030428745.1 Alphaproteobacteria bacterium | reverse complement strand
GGCGGCGCTCAACCTGTCCGCGAAACTGCGAGACCCGTTCGGCGACCAGCGTCGCATCAAATTCATCATAGCGGTACATCAGGCGGCCTTTTGAGATTTTGCGGCTTTGACGCCAAGGTCGCGCTCCACACGGGCAATCCATTTTTGGAGCGCCGGGTAAGGCGAAAGGTCGAAACCGCCTTCGGGCGCAACGCGCGTGTAAGCGACAAGAGAAATGTCAGCGAGGGTGAGCTTGTCGCCGACAAGATAGTCGGCGTTTTGCAGCGCTTCTTCGAGACGCGTCAGCGCCGCAATGCCTTTTTCCATCAGTTTCGGATCGATCTCGGAGTCTGATTTTTTGAGATAGGCTTTATGAAAGCGGCGCACGGCGATGGCGGTTTCATGGGAATATTGCTCCCAGAACAGCCATTCAAAAACCTTGGCGCGGGCGTAATCGCCCTTGGGCAACAATCCGCCTTTATGCGCGCGGTTCAGATAAAGGATGATGGCGTTCGACTGCGCCAACGCCTTGCCGTCAGGTAAAACGACCGCCGGAACCTGACCCGCCGAATTCAGTTTCAGAAATTCAGGCGTGCGGGTTTCGGATTTCAAAACGCTGGTTTCGATCCAGTCATATTTGAGACCGAGCAGATCAGCGGTCCATTTCACCTTCAGGCAATTGCCGCTGATTGAATCTCCGTAAATCTTGAGCTTGGCCATGCTTTACGCCTCCGCCTGATAGCCGAGATCCAGCCGAACCGTCGGACCCGATTTGCGGATCGTTTCACGCAGGGTTTCGCGGCCCGCGGGCGCGCCGGCGTCATCGACCTCAATGAGATAGGCGTCGGTGATTTCCTTCACACGCGTCTGCGCGGCGGCGAGAACATCTTTTGCGTCAGCATCTTCAAAGCGCGCCGAGGCGGCGAGGTCTGACGTCCAGCGATCATCATCGCTGAGATAGACAACCGCGCCGTCGTCAAGACGGTTTCCAGTGACAGCCTTCATGCCGCGGCCCTTTCTTTTGCAATGATCTCAATGAGCGTTTCGCCGTCAGCTAGCGCCGCGACTTCGCCAATCACGAGCAGCGCCGGGCCTTTTATTCCACCCGCTTCGATGAGGCGCGGCAGATCGCCGAGCGATCCCTTGACGATTTTCTGGCTGTCGCGCGTGCCGTTTTCGACGACGGCGACTGGCGTTTGCGCACCCCGGCCATACTCAATGAGCCGCGCGGAAATCGTTTCCGCTTTGGTGACGCCCATATAGACGACCAGCGTGTTTTTCAGCGCCGCCAGCGCCGACCAGTCGAGGGCGGGGTCAGCCTCTCCCTTCGCGTGGCCGGTCACAAACGTAACGGCCTGGGCGTGATCGCGATGGGTGAGCGCCATATTGGCGGCGGCGGCGCATCCGGTCGCGGCGGTGACGCCGGGGCAGACGAAAACGGGGATGCTCGCGTTCCGGAGCGCTTCAAGCTCCTCACCCCCGCGACCGAAAACAAATGGGTCGCCGCCTTTAAGGCGAACGACCATTTTTCCCTGACGCGCAAGCTCGATAAGGCGCGCCTCAATTTCTTCCTGGGGCACGGCGTGGTTCGACTTCGCCTTGCCGACATAAAACCGTTCAGCGTCGCGGCGCGCGAGATTGAGAATCTCATCGCTCACCAGCCGGTCATAAAGAATGACGTCGGCGCGCTGGAGAAGCCGCAGCGCCTTGATCGTCAATAGGTCGGGATCACCCGGCCCGGCGCCAACAATATGCACGGAACCTTTTTGCTCTTCCGCCTTTTCGTCTCCATGCGGACGATTGATCAGGGCGAGCATGGCTTCATGAGCGCCTGATTCATCGCCGGCGAGCACTTGCGCAGCGATTGGACCGTCGAAAAACGCCTCCCAGAACGGACGGCGCGCTTCCGGCGCGATGGTCGCCTTCACGGTCTCGCGATAACGGTCGGCGAAATCGGCAAGGCTCCCGAGGCGGGGCGGCAAAAGCGCCTCAATGTCAGCGCGCAGGCGCTTTCCCAGCACCGGCGCCGCGCCAGCCGTCGATATAGAGACCGTCACCCGGCCGCGATCGACAATCGACGGGGTTGTGAAATCACACAGCGCCGGCTGGTCCACGACGTTCAAGAGCACGCCGGCCATACGCGCGATCTCGGCCCAGCGCCGGGCCTCAGCCTCAGGCGTGTCCGCGATAAAGACGAGCACCGCCGTTTCAATGTCCGCGGCCACCGGCTGACGCTCCAAAAGGCGGGCGCGTGGCTCAAGCTCAGCCCTCGTTTCAGGAGCGAATTTCTTTGCAATCAGCGTCAGACTTGCGCCGGCCGCAAGCATCAGCCG
>JAUIEG010000021.1 GCA_030428745.1 Alphaproteobacteria bacterium | reverse complement strand
GTTCATCATATTGATGTCGAGCGCGTAGCCGGGGTGCGGTGATGGTTTTTCGGGCAACAGAAAGTCGATAATGGCGAGGCGGCCGTCATCGACGATGGCGGAGCGAATATTCTTCAGGATCGCGATGCATTCCTCATCGCCCCAGTCATGGAGAATCTGTTTCATCAGATAGAGATCGCCGCCTTCAGGCACGGCTTTGAAAAAATCGCCGCCGACAATTTCAATGCGGGTCTTCAGAGGCGAGGACGCCAGATTTTTTTCCGCCGTCGCCGCCGTGCCCGGCAGATCAAAAATGACGCCCCTCGCCGAGGGATATTCGGTCAGGAGGCGCGTCATCAGCCGTCCATGACTGCCGCCAATATCGACGGCGCGGGTGAAGGGCTTGAACTGATGCTGGCTGAAAATGAAGGTCTCAAAAGCATTGGTGATGCTCGACATCAGCTTGCCGAATTCATCCGCAACCGCCGGCCTTTCGCTGAGATACTCAAAGACCGGCTGGCCGTAATGATGTTCGAAAGCGGCGACGCCGGTCTTCATGGCCTGATCCAGTTTCAGGCCCGGCGGGAAATTCACATTGAGCCAGCGCACGGCTTCCTGGCGGTCCTGAAAGGCGCGCGATCGCGCCGTGTGGATGACGCGGTCTTCGCTGTCGATCTCGATGACTTCCTGCGAGGCGAGAAAATTCATCACGCGGCGCAGCATGTCGGTTTTTATACCGGCGCGCGCCGCAAGGTCCTCCATGGGCGTCGGTTCGTCGCCCAGATGGTTGAGGACCTGCGAGCGCGAGACGGCGTGAAGCACCCAGATGGAGGTCTGCGAATGGATGAGCCAGGCGTGAAAGTCGTTGAAATCGTCCAGCAGCGCGCCAAGCGTTTTGGTCATGAGTTTCCTCCCCCTTTTCGCGCCATCATTCCTGCAGCGAGAATTTTTTGCGCAACAAGAACCGCAGCAAAAGATAACTGAGAAGGCCCACAGGCCCGAACATGAAGGTCCCCAAAAGGCAGGGGATGACCGCCAGATGCGGGAGATTGCAGCGGATCGCGTCGCGCCCGATCCAGGCGCCCACAAAAAGGTCGAAGACGAGATAGTGGGTCCAGCCGATGATGATCCCGTTCGGATGATCGAACATAGCCATCACCCCTTCGATAGACGAAAAGCTCGCGCCCTCCGCTGACTGGCCAAGGAAAATCCCTGCGCCAAGGCCTGCAACATAGATGGCGCCCATCACGGCCGGGTACGCCATCGAATGAACGAGTGCGCCGGTCAGCCTGGAGCGCGGCAGGAAGATGAGCAGCGCCCAGCCGGGAACGACCAGCGCATTGATGAGTTGATAGGCCTGGTTCCAGTCCAAGGATCCCTCCCGCTTTTGAGGCAGTAAACTGTGCTAAGCCTAGCGGAGGTTGCGCCGAGGCGCGACGCCAGAATAGGAGGAGCCGATGGCCATCAAAACGGCCGCGATTATCGTGGGCGCCCTGTCGCTTGCAGCATGCGCCGAACAGACCGTTAGCGAACAGTCCTATTCGCCGCCGCCCGGATCGAATGAGATCATGCGTGCGCCGATCGAAGCCATCGAAGGCTTTGAGGTAATCGCCGCGGACATTGTCATTCTGCCCGACGCCGCCATGCCGCCGCATTATCATCCCGGCGAGGAGTATCTCTATCTGATCGAAGGCTCGGTCATTCAGGTGGAGGAGGGGAAGCCCGACAGGCTGCTGAAAGCCGGCGACGCCTATGTCATCCCGGCGCGGGCTGTGCACGCGCCCCGCGGCGGTCCGGAGGGCGCCCGAGCAGTCGTTTTCCGCGTCCATCGTAAAGGCGCGGAAGAGCGCATCCTTGTGGACGAAGAGATCTAGATCACACCGTCGCGCAAAGGCTTTCTGAAAGCGCCGCGCGCCAGCCGGTCATGAGCGCGGCGTAGGATCGTTCCGTATGCCCATCGACAATCTCGCGCCCGCGCGGGCTGAGGGCAGTGTGCTCATAGCTCGCCGTCACCGACGCGCCGTCAGCCGTTTCATCGACACCGATATCGAGGCGCGTCACGCATTCTTTCGGTGTCACCTTGATCATAGTGAGGCGGCGCTTTTCCGGATCGTGAAACGGCGTCACCCAGATCGCTTCGGCGCTGTCCTCGTCGCTGGAGATGGAGGCGCCGGCCGGCGTCGTGAAGATACAGCCTTCTTCCACCAGTCCTGAGTCTGAAAGGATGAGATTGGTCAGCCAGCCCGGCTCCCACTCATATTCGCGCACCGGGCACATCATGGCGAAGACGGCGTCCGGGGAGGCGGCGATCTCAAAACTGGCGGTGCGCTTGCGGCGATAGGGTTTTTCAACGGCGACCCGAGGGGAAGTCATGGCGCGGCCTCATCGAGAAGGTGGCTGTCTTCAGCGGTCAGATCGAGCCCGGTCGATTTTTTCGCCTCGGCGATCAGTTTCAAGGTCTCGTCGCCGAAGGCCGGCTTTCCCTCAAAGGCGTGCAGCACGATCCCTTCAAGAAGATCGCCAAGGCTCATCTCCTTGTGCGCGGCGATGATTTTCAGCGTCTTGAGGATGCGCTTTTCGATGCGCACCCCGGTCTGGACGCGGGTCACGGTTTTTCGGGGCTCAGTCATAGCCTGTTGGGTACCATGGTACCATCTAGCTTTCA
Organism: Alphaproteobacteria bacterium; assembly: GCA_030428745.1. Classification (GTDB taxonomy): domain Bacteria; phylum Pseudomonadota; class Alphaproteobacteria; order Caulobacterales; family Parvularculaceae; genus Hyphococcus. Next base: position 10,636 of record JAUIEG010000021.1, on the reverse strand, counting down.
ACCCCTCCCGCCCGGCGCCGCACTTGTGAGACGCCGCGATTTCCCTTTGCGGAAAAAACTGGTTAAGCAGGGCTTAAAAATCGAATTGGAAACCCGCCAGCCGGATTTACAGAACCGGCGTAAATGACGAGTACTCTGCGTTTCATGCCAAATACACTGCCTGCCGCTGTCTCCCGGAATTTCGCAAAACTTCAGGAGGCCGCCGATCATGCGGCCCACAATTTCTCGCAAGGGGCCGCCAATGCGCGCGCGGAAATGCTGCGCCGGATCGTTGAGCATTGCGCGAAATTCCAGACCGTCGATCTCGGCCGCTCCATCGGACAGGCGACGTTATCCCTGGCGCTATATTTCGCGGCGATTGCGGGGCTGATCGCGCTCGTCAAAACCGGTTTCTGGCCGATTGCGCTGTTATTGTCGCCGGTTGCGGGGCTTCTTCTGGTGAAGCTCTTCACGATCCAGCATGATTGCGGCCATGGCAGCTATTTCAAGAACAAGCGCGCCAGTCACGCGCTCGGCTTTTTGATCAGCATCCTGACCTTCACCCCCTACGGGTTCTGGCGCGACGCCCATAACCGCCACCATGCAAGCTCCGGCGACCTCGACCGGCGCGGCGTCGGCGGCGTCGACACGCTGACGGTCGCAGAATATCGCGCTTTAAGCCCTGCAAAGCGGATCATCTACCGCGTCTACCGCCATCCCGTCGTGATGATCGTGATCGGCGCTCCGCTTTATTTTTTCCTTCTGCAACGTTTGCCCCTGGCGGGCCCGATGCCCTTCGCCGAAGTCTATCACGGCATGAAGCTGCGCCAGATCTGGCGCTCAGTGGCGACGCTCAATCTGGCGCTCCTCGCCGTTTATGGCGGGCTTTCTTTGTGGCTGGGTTTCGGGACGGTTGCGCTGGTTTTCCTTCCCGTGGTGACGGTGGCGGCCTGGACCGGCACCTGGCTGTTCTTCGTCCAGCATCAATATGAGGACACCTATTGGGCGGCGAAACCGGAATGGAATTACGCTGAAGCCGCGATTTTCGGCTCGTCGCACTATAAACTGCCGACACCGCTGCGCTGGTTTTCCGGCAATATCGGCCTCCACCATATCCACCATCTCGCGAGCCGCATTCCCAATTACCGGCTGATGGAATGCTATAAGGCCAGCGAAGACTTGCTGTCGCTTCCGGTGATGACCGTCCGCGATTCCATCCGCTGCGCCCGTCTGGCGCTGTGGTGCACCGAGCGCCGCCAGATGGTGAGCTTTTCTGCAGCGTAATTCGCCGCGCGGTCTGACAAAGCTGACGGATTGGTGTTAACTGGCGCCTGGGAACTTCACGGGAGCCGTTTTCATGACATTTCGCATCGCCGCCAGCGCCTTTGCGCTTGCTGTTGCCCTATCTGCGCCAGCCGCAGCTCAATCCGATCTGAAAAGCGACGTCGCCGCCGATTACGACGCCAATCTGAAGCCGCTGTTTGAGTGGTTCCACGAAAATCCTGAGCTTTCTCATCGCGAGTTCAACACTGCAAAGCGCCTTGCCGATGAAATCCGCGCGCTAGGCTTTGACGTGACCGAAGGCGTCGGCGGCACGGGTGTTGTCGCCGTGATGGAAAACGGCGCCGGGCCGACCGTCATGATTCGCGCCGACATGGACGGCCTTCCGGTGAAGGAAGACAACGACCTTCCTTACAAATCCACAGCGACGCAGGAAGACATTGACGGGATTGTCAAACCGGTGATGCACGCCTGCGGTCACGACACCCATGTCACGGGTCTTGTCGGAACCGCGCGCCAGATGGCGGCGCGCAAGGATCAGTGGTCGGGTACGCTCGTCCTTATTGGTCAGCCCGCTGAAGAACGTATTTCGGGTGCGCGCATGATGCTCGAAGACGGGCTCTATAAGCGCTTTCCAAAACCCGATTACGCGCTGGCCTTTCACGTCTCTTCCGGCACGCCCGCTGGCCGCATCGAAGCGCCGCTTGGCATCACAGGGTCAAGCTCCGATAGCGTCGACATTATCGTGCATGGCGTCGGCGCTCATGGCGCCGCGCCGCACAAGGGCGTCGATCCGGTGCTGGTCGCCTCGCAGATCGTTGTCTCCCTGCAATCGGTCGTTTCGCGCAGCATAGCGCCGCTGGACGCCGGCGTGATTACGGTCGGTTCAATCCATGGCGGGACCAAGCACAATATCATCGGCGATGAAGTGCATCTGCAGCTTACCGTTCGCTCCGACGATCCCGAAGTGCGCACGCAACTCCTCGACGCTATCGACCGTGTTGCCGAAGGCGTCGCGATTTCGCTTGGTGTGCCGAAGAAATTAATGCCTGAGGTGATCCGCTCGGAAACCGAAACGACGCCGCCGACGATCAATGACGCCGCGACGGCGCAAATTGTCCGCGATGCGATTACCGCGGGGATGGGCGAAGACATTCTTTATGAACAGCCGCGCACCAGCATGGGGGCGGAAGACTTCGCCTATTTCGTAACGCCGGAGACCGGCGTAAAAGGCGTTTACTTCGATGTCGGCGGCACGCCTGAAAAGGATGTGGACGATGCGCCATCGCACCACTCGCCGTTTTTCATCATTGAGCCGGAACCGGCGATCAAATCGGCGGTGGAGGCGATGACCCTGTCGGCCCTCGCGCTTTTCGACACGAGCGCGAACGATTAAATGGCGGCGTATCTTCTGGATACGGCGTTGACCCGGGCCTTCGGGCTTGATGTTCCCGTTGTTCAGGCTCCGGTGGGCGGTGTCGCGGGGCCGGAGCTCGTGGCGGCGGTAGCCGAATGCGGCGCGCTCGGCGTCTTGCCGATCTGGTTTTTTCCAGTTGAAACGGCGATTGAAAAGATCAGGCAAACGGCGGCGAAAACAAACCGTGCTTTCGCCGTCAATCTCCGCGCAGACATGAACCAGCACGATCATCTCAGCGCGGCCATTGGCGAAGGCGTTTCCAGCGCACATCTCTTTTGGGGCGACCCGGCGCCATATGGCGCGGCGTTGAGGTCATCGCAGACCCGCATGATAGTGACAGTGAGCGATGCGGACACCGCCAAAGCCGCCCTTGACGCTGGCGCTCATGCGCTGATTGCGCAGGGCTATGAGGCTGGCGGGCATGTTTATGGAACGACGCCACTTGAAGAGCTGGCGCCGCTCGTCGCAGAGCAAGCCGGCGACGTGCCTGTCATTGCTGCGGGCGGGATCGTGGACGCCGCCGATATACGCCGCGCTATGGTGCGCGGCGCAGCAGGCGCGGCCCTCGGCACGCGGTTTGTGGCGAGCGAAGAGGCAAACGCCCATGACGGCTATAAGCAGGCGATCATTGATGCGGGCGACAGCGCTACCGTAATGTCGCTTTGTTTTGATGATGGCTGGCCCGACGCGCCTCACCGCACGCTGAAAAATTCAACCTTCCTGATGTGGGATAAAGCGGAGCGCCCCAAGCCAGGTGAGCGCCCTGGCGAGGGCGAAGAAACCCTAATCTTTCCGGATGGTCGCAAGCTTGCGCGATACGCCGTGACAGCGCCGACGAAAGAGTCGTTCGGGGACTGGGAGGCCGCAGCGCTTTATGCCGGGACCGGCGCAGGCAAGATCCGGGACGTTCTGCCGGTGCGTGAAATTATTGAAATGCTGCGCAATGGGCTTGCCGACGCGCAGTAATCTCTGATTGGCGGCGGCGTGTTATGCTCTGGCAACTGGCGCGGGCGTGTTCTCATGAAGATGCGGCGCCCAGATTTTCATGCGATGGGTCAGGTCGCCTTTCTTCAAAGGCTTTGAAAGATAATCATTCATCCCGGCGTCGATGCAGACATGCTGGTCGGCGGGTCTTATATGCGCGGTAATGGCGAGAATGGGGGTCTGTTTCTCGCCGCGCTTCTTTTCAAAGGAGCGGATTTTTCGCGTCGCTTCGAGCCCGTCCATGACGGGCATCATGATGTCCATCAGCACAAGATCCACGTCATTTCTGTGGAACAGCTTGACGGCGTCCTTGCCGTTTTTTGCGACGATGGACCGGCACTCAAAATTCGCCAGATAATGTTCGAGAACTTTCAGGTTCACCTCATTATCTTCGGCGATAAGAATGGTCGGCGCTTTCGTTTCTTCTTTTTGTGGATGGTCAGCGGCTGGAATATTGACGTCGGACATCCGGTATTCCCTTGGCTGGCGGCCGCGACACTGTTGCCCTCGAAGCCTAAAAAGGCGGCAAAACTTTAGATAAAAATTGAAGAGGACCGTTAACCCCGTGACCGGCGCCGGCGGCGCCCAACGGTGAGCTGTCCGGCGAAAAGCGGCGCACTTTCCGGCATATAGACGCGCCTGTCCGGCGGTCCGCAGTTGAGCACGGTTAATGACCGCCGCCCGACTGCGAAGAGTTCTTGATGCGCCCGTAATAAAGAAGGCGAGATTGTGGCGGCGAAAATTCAGTCCCTCTCGGGTGATCTAGTCGTCATCGCCATATTGTACGCCGCTGATTTCGATATCGCCGTCGCCCCGTGCGCGTATGTCGCCCTCATGCCGGGCGATGTGAACCGATCCGCTATGGCCGGCATAGACAGTCGGATTGACGGCGACGCCGTCAAACTCGAACCCGCCCGAGCCGCGAATCTCGACCAGCAAATTGTCCACGCGCCCGCCATCGATCTCGATGTCGCCGCTGCCGTTGATTTCAGCGCCGCCTCTGCCGCGAAGGCTTGCAAGCGCCACGTCGCCGGACCCGTGAATTGAGATCATGGCGCCGTCTTCGACATCGTCCGCCTCCACATCGCCGCTGCCCTGAATGGAAAGGTCGAGTGCGCCGTCAACGCGGCCGAGCGTGATGTCGCCGGAGCCGTGAATGTCGAGCGAAGCGGGGCCGCCGATGTCGCCAATGACGATATCGCCGGAACCGTGAATTTTCGCGTTAAGCGTCCCGGCGGATTTAGCGGTCAGGTCGCCGGAACCGTAGATCGCCGTCTTGAAGTCGCCCTCAATATCGCCGGCTTTCAAATCGCCGGAGCCATGAATGGTGATGTCCGCGGATGCGAGGTCGCCTACGGCGCCAATGATATGGCCCTCGCGGACCGACAGCGCGCCGCGCGTGTCGTCAGCGGAAAGCATGATGACGGCGCTGTCGAAATCGAGCGCGATCCCCACGGGAATGCGCAGGGTGAGCGTCGGATAATCTTCAAGGAATATCCGGAAGGCGTCTTCATGATGCTTGCGCCAGTTGACGTCGTCCTGCCAGCGGATGTCGTCGGGGTCTTCGTCGCTTGAGATCATCAGGACGCCGTCGCGCGTCGTCACATGAACCGGATAGTCTGCATCCTTGCCTTCGATGCGCTCCAGGCTGACGCCGCCGCCGCTCACTGTTTCGATCTTCACTGTGCCGATGAAGTTTTCGACATCGATTTCCTTGACGCTTTGATGCGTCGACGTCTCCGCCGCGGCTGCAGCGAAAAGAGGGGCGCAGAACGCCGCCGTGAAAAGTAAGATACGCATTGTTTTCCCCTCGCTGGGTTGAGCCCGCCCGTCGCGGCGAACTTTACCTTCCAGGCTGGCGCGGGGCAAACCCGCCCTGTTTTCGCCTTGAAAAGACCCCGGAAAGACCCCGGCCCGCGCCGACGGCGGCGGCGCGTCTCTGCGTTTACCTGTCATGAGACCGCTCGGGCTTGGGGCTCTAGTCTCAGGAGCAGGAGTAGAGACCATGTTGAAGAAAGTTGTTTCGGGCGCCCTAGGGGCGGGGCTCGTTCTTTTCGGAGCGCAGGCTTTTGCGGGCGAGTGGAAGTTCAATCCGCGCGCTTGTCCCGATCTTGTCGAAGACCGCTATGACCGTATCGAGGATCGCCGTGACCGGCGCGTCGATCATGGCCGCCGCGACCGCCGCAAGGATCGTTATGATCGCCGCGAAAACCGCCGGGACGAGGCGGTGACCGTCTGTCCGGTCCGCGCCTTTTATTATCAGCCCGACCGGCGGGAGTTGCGCCGCGCCGATCATCGCGGACGCGGCCATGGCTGGGGCCGTCACGACGCGCGCCCGCCGCTGAAATACGATCGCCGCATGCGCATGTATTACCGCTACGCCGAAGGCCGGAAGATTTACATTCGCGGCTAACTGAACGCAGTGGAATGCATAGAAAAGGCAAGAACGGCGCCCGCAGAGGCGCCGTTTTCATTCAGTGATTGCGCAAGGCGTTGATGAGTTCTTTCTTGGTCATGTTCGACCGGCCTTCAATGCCGATCTCTTTTGCGCGGTCGTAAAGATCGTCTTTCTTCCACTCTTCATAGGGTTTGGCCGCGCCGCCTTTTTCTGAAGGGTGCTGGTGATTGTTGGCCTGCGCATTGGCGATGCGTGCGGCTTTTTCCTTGCTCGCCCCGTCATCGCGCAACGCCTGATAGGTCTCATCATCCTTGATGCTGGGGCCGTGATTTTTCTCCATGTGGTTTAGTCCTTTTCTTTTTCGTCGCTCCTGCGCACGCGGGTGACGCCAGCCGGGCGCTCTTTGGCGCGCTTCATTTCGTCGAGCTTGCCCTTCTTTTCCTGAAGGTCGCCGCCGGCGACGCCGCCTTGGGCGGGCGCGCCGGGCTCACCCAGATATTCCTTTTCTTCAAGCGATTCCTGACGGGTCTTGGGGCGGGTCATGACGTTCTCCTTTTGGCTTGCGCGCGTTGCTGATGAACTGTGAAGCAAACACGGACGCTGCAGCGCCTGTTCCGAAATCGCGGCTGGCGCTTTGTTCGCAGGTGCGGTATAGCGCCCGCGCAATCTCGAACGGGGAAGCTCATGACCGCAAAAAAAGACGTGAAAAAAGTGGTGCTCGCCTATTCCGGCGGTCTCGACACTTCGGTGATCCTGAAATGGCTGCAGGTGGAGTATAATTGCGAGGTCGTGACATTTACGGCTGACCTCGGTCAGGGCGAGGAACTGGAGCCGGCCCGCCGCAAGGCCGAGCGCGCCGGCGTCAAGGAAATCTACATCGAAGACCTGCGCGAGGAATTCGTGCGCGAATTCGTATTCCCCATGTTCCGGGCGAACGCCGTCTATGAAGGGCTTTATCTTCTCGGCACGTCGATTGCGCGCCCGCTGATCGCCAAGCGCCTCGTGGAAATCGCCGAAGCAACCGGCGCCGACGCCATCGCCCATGGGGCGACCGGCAAGGGCAACGACCAGGTGCGGTTCGAACTGAACGCCTATGCGCTGAACCCCGACATCCGCGTGATCGCGCCATGGCGCGAATGGGATCTGAACTCACGCGAAAAGCTCATCGACTGGGCTGAAAAACACCAGATTGAAATTCCGAAAGACAAGCGCGGGGAGGCGCCGTTCTCCGTGGACGCCAACCTTCTGCACACCTCATCAGAGGGCAAGGTGCTGGAAGATCCGGCGGAGCCCGCGCCCGACTATGTCTATCAGCGCACGGTCGATCCTGAAGACGCGCCGGACGAACCGGAAGTGATCGAAATCGGTTTCGATCGCGGCGACGCCATCTCCATCAATGGCAAACCTCTGTCGCCGGCGACGCTGCTGACTGAGCTTAATGAATATGGCCGCAAGCACGGCATTGGCCGTCTCGATCTCGTCGAGAACCGTTTTGTCGGCATGAAGTCGCGCGGCATTTACGAAACGCCGGGCGGGACGATTTTGCTCGCCGCCCATCGGGGTATCGAACAGATCACCCTCGATCGCGGCGCCGGCCACCTCAAGGACGAATTGATGCCGCGCTATGCGGAGCTGATCTATAACGGCTTCTGGTTCGCGCCGGAGCGCGAAATGCTTCAGGCCGCCATCGACAAGAGCCAGGAGCGTGTGGCGGGAACGGTGAAGGTCAAGCTCTATAAAGGCTCGGCGAATGTCATCGGCCGGGCGTCCCCCAACACGATCTATTCCGAAGCCCACGTCACCTTCGAAGAAGACATGGTCTATGACCAGAAAGACGCCGAGGGTTTCATTAAACTGAACGCGTTGCGCCTAAAACTTCTCGCGCGCCGCAACATGAACGCAGAGTAAAAAGAGTAAGATGGATCTTTCAAAAATTACGCCCGGCGTGAACCCGCCCAAGGACATCAATGTCGTGATCGAGGTTCCGCTTGGCGGCGAGCCGATCAAATATGAAATCGACAAGGCCTCCGGCGCCATGTTCGTTGACCGGTTTCTCTATACGTCGATGCGCTACCCCTGCAATTACGGCTTCATTCCCCAGACCCTCGCCGATGACGGCGATCCGGTGGATGTGATGGTCATGGGCAACCGGCCGCTGGTGCCGGGCGCGGTGGTCGCCGCCCGGCCGGTGGGCGTTTTGTTGATGGAAGACGAGGCGGGCATGGACGAGAAAATCCTCGCCGTCCCGTCGGAGCGACTGACCCGCTACTACACCAAGATCAAGACCTATGAGGATCTGCCCGACATTATGATCGAGCGGATCAGCCATTTCTTCGCCCACTATAAAGACCTTGAGCCCGACAAATGGGTGAAGATCGTCGGCTGGCGCGGCGCAGATGAGGCTGAAAGGCTGATCATGGAAGGCCTCAAGGCCGAACAGGCCCGCACGGGCTAGCCTTAACCCTTTTTTAACCACGCCTTTTGGGGTAGCATCCGTCCTGTCCGATCAGGACATTTGCTCCGGCTCAAAGGCGCCGGGGCGAGGGGCGGCGAGAGCGAGGGGTGGAGATGCGTAATATTGAAGCCATTTTTGGGGGCGTTCTGGCGCTTGTTGTGCTGGGCGTCGCCCTCTATGCGGTGATGAACACCTCCTTCAGCTCGGGCGCTAACGTGGAAACCGCGCCGGCGGCCACGGAAGTGAGCTATTCCCCCAGCGCACCTACGCCGACCATCATAGCCTCCGCCGGGCAGGATCTGGTTTGCGAGTGTTATGACGCGGCCTTTTCGCTGGCGTCGCAGACCGATGTCCTGTCGCCTGAATACCGGACCGGCTTTCAGCAGTGCCGGGCTCGTGGCGGGGTCGACGCTGGCGACGCCTGGACGGCGGGCTGGAATGCGCGCCTTTCCGGCCGGCCTTATGAAGCGAGCTGCCGCTCCTACAAGCGCCGCCGCTAATTCCCGCCATAGCCGGCTGCAAATAGCGATTTCCGGCGCTCAAGCGCGTTCTGCACATTTCGCTCCGGTCCTCGAAAACCGCTATTTTCGTCACGTTCTGACGTGAACTCGCAAGACCCTATTTCTCGGGAAAATTCTCGATCACCGTTTTGAACGGAATGACGCCCACATCGGCGAAGAGCCCCGCCTTGTTGTAGGGGTCCTCGTCGGCGATGGCGCGGGCTTCTCCCTCATGAGCGGCCTCTATAATCATCAAAGAGCCGATCGGATCGCCCTTGCCGTCGAGCATCGGGCCGGCGAGATGAAGCTTATTTCCAAAAGATTGAAAATATTCAAGATGGGCGGGCCGCGTCTCCATCCGCAGGGCGAGGGAGTCGGGCTTGTCCCGGCATAGTAAAGCAAATTGAGGCATCGTTACGCTTCCGATTTTAATGGCCGCGCCATCAGGGCGGCGATGATCTCGTCGACGGACTTGGCGCCGGAGACGAGGGCGGCCACCGCTTCGCAGACCGGCGCATCGACGCCGGCCTTTTCAGCGAGGGCGTGAATGGCGCCGGCGGTGGCGACGCCTTCGCTCACGGTGTTGCGTTCGCCCAGCACCTCCTGGAGCGTTCGGCCTTTCCCGAGCTCAATCCCAAGGGACATGTTGCGCGATTGCGGTGACGACGCCGTCAGAATGAGGTCGCCAAGGCCTGACAGGCCGGCCATGGTCTCTTTTTTGGCGCCGAGCGCCACGCCGAGGCGTTGAAACTCCGCAAATCCGCGGGCGATGAGCGCCGCCCGGGCGCTTTCGCCGAGGCCGCGGCCCACGACCGCGCCCGCGGCGATGGCGAGGACATTCTTTACGGCGCCGCCGAGCTCTGCGCCGGTGAGGTCTTCGGAAAGATAGGGTCGGAAATGCGGCGCGCCGATTGTCGCCATCCAGCGCGCGCCAAGGTCCGGGTCCCCAGCGGCGAGCGTCACGGCGGTGGGTAGTCCCATGGCGACGTCGCGCGCAAAGCTCGGCCCCGACAACACCGCGGGCGCCGCCTCCGGCCATACCGCGCCTAAGACCTCGGTCATCATCATGCCCGTGGACTGCTCAATGCCTTTCGAGCAGAGCGCTACCGGAACCGGCTTTCCCTGGGTCGCCTCTCTGAGGTCGGCGAAGACGGGGCGGGCGAACTGGGCCGGGACTACAAAAAGTATGGCCTCCGAACTTGCGGCCATACCCAGTGTTTTCGCGGCTTTGAGGCTCTCGGGCAGGGGAACGCCCCGGAGAAACTCGGTGTTCTCATGACGCTCATTGACGGCGCGTATGACCGCGTCTTCGCGCGCCCACAGGGTCGTCGCGACGCCGTTGGCGGCGCAGAGCGAGGCCAGCGCCGTACCCCAGGCGCCGCCGCCGATAACGCCGACCGATTGGAAAGGGGCGCCGGTATTCATAAGAGGCGATTCACTTGCTTCATTGCCGAATGACGACTGAACGGTTTATAAAGATGTCAACATAAACATCCGGGCCCCAATGCCTATCGAAAATCTCGACGACACCGCAAAGCAGATTCTCGACGCCGCGAGCCGGCGTTTCCTGCACTATGGCTATGGAAAAACGACCATGTCGGAGATCGCCCAGGACTGCAACA
>JAUIEG010000634.1 GCA_030428745.1 Alphaproteobacteria bacterium | reverse complement strand
GTAATTGCCGCGCAGGCCAAGCCGTTTCAGGCTTTCCGCCGCGACGGGGCTGAAGAGCCCGGTGAAGAGCGCCAGCGCGGTGAAACCGAAGCCGGCTTCCGTCCAGCTCCACTGCAATTCCGTGATCATTGCGGGCAGGACAACGCCAAGCGAAGCGAAGGTCGACGCGGTGATGTGAAAGAAGATCAGGCTGAGGACGAGGAACAGTCCGGCCGCCCGTTTTGAAACAAACATGGCGGCTCCTAAAACTTCGCTCGCAAGGTGACGGTGAATTCGCGCCCGCGCCCAGGCAGGACGCCGACTTCTTCATAGACATTCTGCACCGGAATGAAGTGGCGCTTGTCGAAGAGATTGTCGACATTGGCGATGAGGGAAACATCGCCCATATCGTAAAATAGCGCCGCTTTCGCCAGCACGTAATCGGGAAGCCGAATAGCGTTTTCAACCTTGCCGCCGGTCTCGCCCACATAAACGGCGCCGAGCGACGCGCCAAAGGCGCCGAAGCGCGTTTGCGGCCCGGTATAGGTGACGAAACCGGAGGCGAGCCATTCCGGCGCGGTGTTGCGCGTATAACCGTCCTGAAGCTCTGTTAAGCACGAGGCGTTGAGCGCTGCAAAGAGGCCGCCATAGCCGTCAGCGGGAGAGAGGCCTGCGCGGGATGGCGGAATGACGACGAACTCGCCATTGCCGGAGCCGCAGGCGCCGGGCGCGCCGATGCGCGTTTCCTGCCAGGTGACGGCGCCGTTGACGGAGAAGGCGTCGGACAGAAGATATTTAAGCTCCGCCTCAACGCCTTTTGACGTTTCCTGGTCGAGATTGCCGAACGGGTCGGAGCGCTGGCGGGTCTGTCGGTAAAAGGCGAGAGAGCCTGCAAGGTCACGGCGTGAGAGTTTAAGGCCAGCTTCATAGAGTTCGGAATCGGCAACAAAGTTTTCCTGGTCGATGCGATCCACCTCGATACCGCCGCCGTCACTGGTTTCGAGCGCGTTGTTCTCTGCGTAAGTGGCGTAAAACGACAATGCGTCAAACGCATCGTAACGTAAGGAAAGCTCATAACTCGGCTGGAAGTCGCGGTCCTTGACGCGTGTAAATCCGAGCGCCGGATTGAAGATCGTGGTCCCGGTGTTGATCGAGGAGGCGATGAAACGGTCTAGCCGCAAACTCGCCAGAAGGTGCAGGCGTTCGTAAAAGGCGATGTCGGTCACCGCGAAGAAAGCAAGGTCGGTGGTCTTTGACTTGAGATCCGTGTCCCAGCCAATGCCGTTCGCGTCTTGTGAAAACGGATCGTCGAAAATATCGCTTCCCGTGGGTCCGACACTCAGGTCGCGGCGGTCGACGGCGAGATAGCCGGAAAGAAATGTCTGGCGGGTTTCGTTGTCATAGGAACGATAGGATGCGCCGATGAGGGCGTCGAGCGTAACCGGCCCTGCGCCAAGATCAAACCCGTAGCTGCCGCGCAGCTCGTAAACATCGGCGACATATTCCGCCGCGAAGCCGTAACTTACATAGAGGTCGCTATCCATGGAGTCGTAAAAGGCTTGCAGGCGCAGCGTGTCGTCCCCCAACGCCCAGGCGACATCCGCATAGGCGGTGAAGGTTTCCGCGTCGGCGATGTCTTCGTCGGCGATGTAAACATTGCGCGGTGATAGCGTTGTGGTCCCGACGCCGTCATCAAGTGCGAAAGCGGGAGAAGGGAAAACGCCGAAGTCGACCAGCTGGCGGATATTGGATGTTCCAAAAAACGACCCAACCGCAGCGTCGACTTCATCCGGCGTCAGTTTGCCGTCGCTGTTGAGGTCAGTGAGGTCGGTGTCGCGGCCGGTGATGTAAGTTCCGTTGTCGATCAGGTCCTGTGTGACGCGGTTCCAGCCAATCGTTTGTTTGTAGCCGCTGGAGTTGAAATAAGCGCCGCCGATTTCCGCTTCGAAATTGTCATCGGCGAGGGTGAACGCCGATTGTATGAGCGTTCTTTCCGGCGATATGCCGCGATAGAAACTGTCAGAGTTCTCGTATTCGCCATGGGCGTAAAGTCCGCCGTCACGCCCGCCAAGATCGAAGGCGAAGCCTGCGTCGCCGCGAAGGATGCGCTTGTCATAAGAGCCAAGCGTTGCTTCAAGCGCCAGGAGATGACCCTCTGCGTTCACGTCTTTCGCTGTGCGCGCCGTCAGCGGGGTGATATTGAGAAACCCGCCGACACGGCCGGCGCCATAGATCGCCGGCGTCGGGCCTTTGACGATCTCGACGCGTTCGCTGGCGCCGAGGGGCGTTGGAAAAGTTCCGGGATTTTCGACGCGCTTGAAACCGCGAAAGTAT
>JAUIEG010000020.1 GCA_030428745.1 Alphaproteobacteria bacterium | reverse complement strand
CAATCAGCTCAGCCAAAATACCGCGAGCGATGTCGGTCGCGCTTTGCCTGCTGCCCGTCACCGAAACGAAAACTCCCAGATCGAGCTCGGGAATCATCACCATCGAACTGAAAGTTGTGAAGGTGGCGCCGTCATGTTCGAAAGTGTCGAACCCCGCAATGTTCCGAGATCGAAATCCGTGAGCGTAATCCGTACTCGGGCGGCCCGGATATGGGCGTTGCTTCATGAGACGCGCCGTCTCTTCATCTAATATTCTTTCGCCCTCAAGCTCCCCATTGTTTAAATGGGCGAGCATATATCGAGCCATATCCGCAGATGTCGCCGAGATCGATCCCGCCGGCGCGCCGACAACAAGCTCAAAACTCTGGCGAGCATGCGAAGATCCGTTCCATTGATAGACAGACACAACCCGGTCCGCCAATTCCGGCGGCATGCTCATTGCGTTCTCAGGCCCAAGGATCTGGCGCGCCGTCGCCCCGCTCATCTTCAACGGGGTGAAGATGTGCCTTTTGATATAGTCCTCATACGCCTCGCCGGAGACCTCTTGCACGATGTAACCGGCCAAAGCCGCGCCATAATTGTCATAATTCGATATGACGCCCGCCGGACGGACCCGCTTAGGGATGTTGCCCTCAAGCCAATCCTCTAGGGAATAAAACTCTGCGGGCTCGCCGACAAACAGGTCTCTCAATACGATGTCGAATCCGCTCCTGTGAGTGAGCAAATCCTTAATTCGCACAGGCCCGCCGGGGTGCTCAGCTATTTTGAACGCCGTAAGATAATCGTTTACGTCGGCGTCTAGATCAATCAACCCTTGCTCTACAAGCTGCATGATGGCCGTAAAAGTAAAGGTTTTCGTGACAGACCCGATCCGGAAAAGATGCCTGTAAGGGTCGACGATGGTTTCGGATTCAATATCCGCATAACCATACCCCTTCACAAAACGGACAGCCCCGCCCTCAACAACCGACAAGGAAACCCCAACCCCGCCGCTGTCCTCCATTGCCGACTGCACGATAGCGTCCAGGGCGTCATCCGTGATATTTTGCGCATGATCGACGCCTTCAAATCCTTCCGGTTCGTATCCTCGCCCAGCCGCCGGCGCGAAGGCGCAGAAAGCAAAAACCAAAAACAGCGAAGCAATGAAACTCAACCAAAATATATTTGTATACGGATTGCCCCGCGTCGGCATGCCGCGTTTCGGATAAATCCGACATGGATGAATTGCACAAGAAACCATCTATGGGCCTATCCAACCACAGTTTCGCTGCTTCCAGACCTTTTTAAGACCCGCAACAGCCCGATCGTGAACAATGGAATGATGACGATAACCAGATAGGCATAAGATAGCGCGCCGTATCCTTTCGCAATCAGATCAACGATGCCAAAGCGCTTCGCTAAAAACACCGCCGCGCCAAGCATGACGATTGCCGTTATTGCGCGCGCCCATCTTGGATACGCCGCGCCTCGCTCACCTAGCGCGGTCGCGATGCGCTCATTCACGGAGTGGATGATCCCTCCTCCGGTCTCGATGAAAGTGCCGAATAGAACGCATTGGAAAAGCACGGAAAACCAGGAAATATCCAACCCTTCGAGGATCATTACGACAGGCACGGGCGCCTTTAATATATCCGGATACTGAGCAAGCAGCGCAATAAAGACAAGGATGCCAGGTATTATGCCCGCCCAGCCGGCAATCAAGCCCGATAAAACCGCCTGACGGCGCGTCTCGATGTGAGGAAGCACAAACAAAACGGCAGAGAGCGCAACCAAATTATAAGCGGCATACCGAAGCCCATCTACCTGCCAGCCGGCGTTAATGTCGCCATCGACCAGAACTTGCACGACCGTTCCGCCAAAACCGGTGAGGACAAAAAATACGAAAAGACCATAAACAATATATAGAAGCAGCGACCACTGGGTAAAAATCCACTCAATCGCCTCGCCACCGCTATATGCAATCGCTCCGATCGCGCCGAGCAGCAATATCGCACCTGCATATAATGGAGCGCCGGTCGCGTTTGACACCATTTCTCCCGCCGCCGCCCCGATGACGGACAATACGAGCACCGCGATAATTATGTAGATGAACTCAAAAGCGCGCCAGAAAGGCCCCAACAACGCCCTGAAAAAGGACCTGTAATCGTAACTCTTCGTTATGCGGGAAAACTCAAAGGCAAGAGCGAGTACGAGCCCCCAGGCAACCGCGGTCACAACGAGCCCAAGCAGACCGCCCAGCGCGCCATGCGCCAAAAAAAACTCCACAATCTCCCTGCCAGTGCCATATCCCCCGCCGATCAGGACTGATTGGAAAATGACTCCCGGCAACAGGTATCGCTGGTAGATCCTTACATATGTAGCAAAGCCGCCCATCTTGACTTCCACCCGCCAGGCTCCCTACGCCCCGGCCGCTCCGCCTCGGAGCAAAGCCGCACAATATAACAGTTTTGTTTATTATTATAGCAGTGTTATTTTAAATTGAAAGCTGCAAATATGATAATCCGCCTATGACACCGAAAACAGGCCGAATTTGGCTCTGCGGCGCCCCGCCGCTCAAACGCGTTCGCTTGCGGCCAGTCTCCTGCCGCCATTCGCCCAGCAGTAGAAATGAAAATTACGCAGCCTTATTATCATTTTGCGCTGCATAGATATTGCGCCTATGATCAGCCATGAAAAATGAATCTTCGCGAGGGGTTTTGATGAAGAAGACAGCAACAGCGAACCGGACTCCGCTCAACCGCAGGCAGTTCATTAAACAATCGTCTTCGATAGCGGCGTTCTCAGCCCCCATGGTGAACTTTGGACGCTTCCAAGTATCGGCGGCAACGGAACGGACATATAGCGCGAAAGCCATCGAACTCGTAAACCGCAGCCTTGTAATCGACATGCTTTCGATACTTGCGGATTTGGACCAGGTTTTCACCGCAGGCTATAGCGCCAACGCGGCAAGGTTGGATGCGTTCGCAATCCCGCCAGCCCATGTGCAGAAATTACGCACAACAGGAGTCGACATCTTTCATCCGGCTGTCGGCGTTGGCGGCCACGAAGAGGCCCTCGCCTTTGTCGCACGGCTTAACGCTTACGCAGCCGAGTATCCCAGTGACCTTTGCCGCATCGACGCCGTCGCCGATATGGAAAAAGCCAAAGCACAAAAGAAGATGGGCTATATCATCGGCATCCAAAACGCGGATCATTTTCGCACCGCCGATGACGTGAACAAGTTTTATCACCTCGGACAACGTGTAGGCCAGCTCACCTACAACTCACGAAACCTGATCGGAACAGGCGCAACAGACCGTTCCGATGGCGGACTCAGCGACTTTGGCGTCGCTATTATAGAACGCATGAACGATATCGGCATGGCGGTTGACGTGTCTCATTGCGGGGACCGAACGACGCTAGACGCTTTTGAAGTTTCGAAAAAGCCCGTCCTTATCACACATTCAAACGTTCGCGCTCTGGCCGACGGCCACCCACGCTGCAAGAGCGACGAGGCCATTATCGCCATGGCGAAATCCGAAAGCGTCATGGGAATAACAGGCGTTCGCAATTTTATTCGCGCAAGCGAGCCAACAACTATCGAGCATATGCTCGATCATTACGACTATGTCGTCAAATTGGCGGGTGTCGAGCATGTTGGCATTGGAACCGATGTTGACGCAGACGGCTATGACGACATCTCGAAGTCGGCTCTTCAAAAACTGAAAGACAGCTATAAAGGGTCGTACGGCTTCCGGAAAAAACTGGATACAGACGGTTTCGATCACCCATTGAAAATATTCGACTTGACGGAAGGCTTGATCCGCCGCGGTTACTCCGACCAGAACATTGAGCTCATACTTGGCGGCAACTTTAAACGCGTGCTGAATACTATTTGGGCCTAGCCCACGCCATCAACATCAGCCAATTTCCGCCCCAACAGCATGCAGCCAAACGCGTGGCATCTCGCCTCACAATGGCGATTTTCAATTCTTGTTGGGGGGCCCGCCATTTCCTGAGCCACGCCAGCCGCCGGAAATCACAGGCTATTGTAAATTCACATCCGGCGGCGAAGCCCCCAGCAAATGGGTCACGAAATAATCCCATTGCCGGCGTCGCACATAGTTTCGCGCTGCGCCAAATGAATGCCCGGCATTCGGCACAATCAGCATGTCGAAACCTTTATTCGCGCGCACCAGCGCGTCCGCGAGTTGCATCGTCTGCGCCGGATGTACGTTTTCATCAAGATCCCCGTGAATCAAAAGGAGCTTGCCTTCTAGGTTTTCCGCCAAAATGGCGTTACTCGAGCCCTTATACAGCTCATCCGAATACGCTCCCAAATAAGTTGTTCCCACAAGCAACACAGAACTTCGAGGATTGTGCGAACCGGAAGCGGCAACGGCCACTTTGAAAAAGTCAGGATACTGCAGGATTGCGCGCGCGGCCGCGGCGCCGCCGGCAGAATGGCCGTAAACGCCAACACGACTTAAATCGATATAAGCGTATTGGCTGGCAAGCAGCCTGAGCGCCGCGATGTGGTCGTCTATCGCCCCATTAGGGCCAGTCGCGCCATAAGAATAATCATGAAACTCTTTCGATCTATATGGCGTGCCCCTGCCGTCAATCGTGACTGTAATAAAGCCTAACTCGGCCATTGCCCGGGCCTCGTCAGTGATTGCCTGAGGGAACCGCTTCCGCGACCTTATCGAATATGGGCCGGGATGCATGAAATCCACTACCGGATATTTCTTTGACGGATCGAAATTGCTGGGCCGAAAGATGTTTCCGTATATCTTCGTAACCCCGTCCGCCGCGATAGCTTCAAATGGCTCAGGTCGCGGGCCGATGGCGTCTTCCGGCCTTTTCTCCGCAGGCTCGTTCAACCGCATAATCAACTTTCCACCCCGGTCGCGCAGCACAGTTTCCACAGGCATGTCAGGGCGGGAATATTGATCTATAAAATAGTCTCCGGAAGGTGAAAAAGCCGCCTCCGAAGCTCCTGGAGAACCTGGCGCCAATTTCGAGATGAAACCCGCCCCTTCAAGGGCTATATCGTGATCGGCATTTTCCGGCGTCAATAATTGAAGATCCCTTCCATCCAAAGCAACACTGTATAAATGGTCGTAATAGGGATCTCGTTCCGCTTCCCGCCCCCCTGCCGTAAAAAACACTCTCCCGGCCGCTTCATCAATGCGAACAATTTTGCGGACCTGCCACGGCCCGCGGGTAATCTGATTGATCAGCCGACCATTTCGGTCGTAGTTGTATAAGTGTCCCCAGCCGTCTCGTTCCGAATACCAGATGATATTCCCCGTTGAGAGCGCCCTCGCCGTTACCGCGCCGAATCCGTCAGCAGAAGCATCAATGTAAGTTTCGCTTTGTTCGCTGATCAAAATGTTGGCGGCCCCATCGGCGGCACGCACGCGAAGCAGCTCGATACGCTTTTGATAAAGTTCACGCGGCGCAACATACAGGCTGTCGCCATCCTCGCTCCACCAAACCCGGTCATCCATGATGGGCGTAAACAGCCCGACTTCTTGCGCGGGCTGTGCAATCTCGATCTTTTCGCCGCCCACGCCGAGTAGATAGAGCTTGGCTTTTGGATAAGATGACTCATCAGGCGCCGCGAACTTGTAGGAATGCAAGACCGGCTTCGAAGCCGCGTCATTGTCAGGGACGAATTGAAGAAGGTGCATCTCCGCAACGTCGCGCTCATCCAGGCGATGGGTAACGATGCGTTTGGAGTCCGGCGACCAAAGCGCAACCGGCGGCGGCTTGAGAACGCCTTGCCTTCGGGCCATCACGGTGCCGCTTGACCCCGCCATGCCCCCATACGCAAAATGCTCTTCTCCATCCTCCGTGAGAGGAACAGCTGTTCCATCAACCAAAGAGCGCAGCCAAATATTGTGATCCTTGGCGAATACAGCCCACGTGCCGTCAGGCGACGCCAGTTCGCCTATCCGATCATGACTATCTTCATTACGAGTTGAGCATTGACGAGAAGAGAGGACGCACCGCAATTGCTGACCGTTATAAGACGCCTCGATGAAGATTTCTGAATCGACCTGGCGTACAGACAGGACGCGCAGGCTTTTACGATTCAGCTCGCCGCCCGCGCCATCCTCAATGATTCTTGCTAAATCCTCTTCAGCAAATGCGCGAAGCCGCGTCCCAATTTTCGCATCCGCAATATAATATGAGACTTGCTTGCCTTCGCTTGCTTTATACCAGAAGCGGTCTGTTGCATCGAGCCAATGGTGCTCAATTACGCCGCTCAACTCTTCGCCTATATTCAGGCTTAAATATTTTTCGGCGCGTTTGTAATCCTCGGCGGAGATAACGACATTGCGCAGCCGCGCATAGTCATGCCTCGCATTGTCTTTGGTCGAACACGCCGCCATCACCAATGCGGCGCCGGCAAAACAAACCCACCAACTAATGAATTTCGCCATTTTCAATCGGCCATCCAAAACCGCTCGCCATAGACCTGTCGCCGCTGATCCATCAGCCAAGCAAGCCTATCAGTTACAGCCTCCCAGCATAAGTCATGCTGGGAGGCTGTAAAGTAATGGCCAGAAAGCTAGTTCTAAGACTGCTCTCAGTCCTAGAACTCAGCGCGAAGCGTCACGCCGATCGTTCTCGGCCTTGTATATTGAGCATGAGAGACATTAAAACCGTCTCCATCATACTGAAGCAAGGCGACACGATTATCAAGCAAGTTCTCCGCATAGAGAACAATCTCGTAATTTTGCCATTCAATACCGGCGCGGATATTTATCAGGCTGTAATCATCCGTGACAAATGAATCGGAATTGTCCAAATCCTGGAACCTTGACCCCATATATTGCTGATCCATCCGGAGATAACCGTTGGCGCCAGCAAAAATGTCGCTTTTACTCAACTCAAGATGAGTAGAGAAGCTGTGCTTTGACGAACCGGGCAACACGTCCCCGACATTCGCATAGGACCCCTCAAAGGATTCCGTAATCTCACCGTCAACATAGGCGTATGTGCCGCCGAAGCTGAGCCATTCCGCCGGGGCGTAATCGATTTCAAGTTCAACCCCTTTAGACTCTGCATTGCCCGCATTGTCCGTGATGACATTACCTTCGATGTTCCGCGGCATCTGGATATTTTTCCAGTCGATGTAGAACAGCGCCACATTGAAAATCAACGCATTGTCCATCAAGCCAGATTTCAGGCCGACTTCATAGTTCCACAATTCATCAGACTCATAGGCCTGGGGCACTTCGATGTCGGTCAGCGGATCGGGAATAGCGAAGTTCGCGCGGCCAACCCGATAGCCTTTGGCCGCCGTGGCGTAAATATTCACCTCATCACTGACCTCATAGGCCAATGCGAATTTTGGCGTGACGGATGTTTCCTCAGCGGGCCTGGCCGTCTTGACTTCTTCATCACCCAGAATGCTGGATATATTGTCGAAGTCCGATTTGTTGTTGAACAGGCGGGCGCCGGCCGTAAATGTCAATCTGTCGGCCAAGGTGTAGCTCGCCTCGCCAAACAACGCGAGCTCCCGCGTATTCGCGCCGATAATGACGTTTACCGGAACGTAGTCTAGCGAAGGCACCGTCCAGGATTCCACAACCGAGAACTCTTGATCCAGGAAGAATCCGCCAATCAACCATTGGAACGGACTGTCGTTAGTCGATGTAAACCTGATTTCCTGGGAGATCGTCTTCGCATCGATGTCTTGTCCGGAGACGACCTCATCGCTCGGAGACAGAACCAAATCATCGAGCACGCTGGCGATGAAGCCTACATAGGCGTCATTGTCCTTATTCAGACGGGCCTTTGTTTCTCCATAGGACGTTGAGGAGAAAACATTCACGCTGCCGAAATCATATTCCCCGGTGAAGTTTAAGATCACCGTCTCGATATCCGTATCGTTAGAATCGATGGTGTTGTATTCATCGATGTCGCCATCGGCCGGATCATAAAAACCGAACGGCGCGGTCGTGTCTTGTTTGTCTTTTTGATATGTCCCCGAAAAGCGCAGTTTCAGCGCGTCAGTCGGGTGGACCGACAACATCGCTCGCCCGCCAAATGAATCACGCTCTCCGGTATCTTCGACGCCTTGCGCAATGTTATCGATATAGCCAGCTTCTTCGTGGTAATACCCCACGACACGCAACGCCGCCAATTCATCAACGATGGGAATGTTGAGCATTGAATTATAAGCCTGACTCACTCCCCCGCCCTTCACAGACGCAACGCCGACATCAGCCTTTGCCTCAAAAGCTTCAAGATTGGGTTTGTTGGAAATAAGCCTGATGGCGCCGCCGGCGGAGCCAGAACCGAAAAGCGTTCCTTGAGGGCCGCGCAAAATCTCGACACGCTCAAGATCAAACACCCTCAAGTCAGTCGTCGCGAACGGAAACGCGCGAGACAATGACGGCAGATCATCGATATATATGCCGACAGGCGCTTGCCCCTGCCCCGGCGCCGACGAAGTCGCAATACCCCTTATTGTCGGCTTGGCGTTCACGATCCCTGAAGACGTAAACGATACGCCTGGCGCCTGACTAAGATAGTCTTCAAGCCTTTCGGCTCCGAGCCTTTCAAGATTCTCATCCGTAAGGGCCGTAATACTTAAAGGTACATCCTGCAACGACTCGTTTCTCTTGGTCGCCGTGACGATTATCGAATCTCTACTCGACGCCCCTTCCGCATAGGCTGCGGTAGTGAGCGCCAATAGGGACACGCCCCCTGAAATGAAACCGTTTATCCGTCGCATTGATAACTCCATGCCAACCCCTCTTTCGGCAACCTAAGAGCCAGATGAACACATCACCGTCTTGGCTGCTGTAATTAATATTGCGCCTGCGCAAAACCGATTGCGCCCGCCTCATGAGCAATCACGCCCTCCACGCCCACACCCGCCAAAAGGCTTGCAGGGGCGTTTAGCCTGACCAAAAACAGCTCCTGACGGATCCTTTTTTTGGCGCAGGCAAGGCGAGAAAGTCCGAAATCAGAATAATTCAGCCTTATTTATTTTCAAGCAATCCTTATGACCGATTTAAACAGTTTTCGTATTTGTGGCAAAAAGACCACAACACCCATCGGGGCATAGCCGCCATCAGCCAATGCGAAACATGCGGGGTCCGGTTTTTCACCCCGCGCCGGGGAAAAGCCGGCAAGACAAGCCCATCTCTCGGCCAACCGGCCAGACTGGGGCAAAGCTCAACGCTCCGCAGCGCTCACGTTGTTTGCGGCTTGCCGGTGATGGAGAAATGGCGGACAGGATCGGTCGCGCGCAATGCGCCGCGAGGCACGAGGCTAAATAGCAGAGGGGATGCACAGATCTTGTGAAACAAGTTTGTTATGAGAAAAGACCGCCTTCAAAATGCTTTCTTCGCTCGCTGACAGGATCGAGATCACCCTTTTCTCTATCTGTTCCGGATTTTCCGACCTTATGGTCTCAACAAGATCGAGCTGATGCTCCCATGCGAACGGAAGCGATCCCGCTATTTGCACATAGAGCCAATAAATACGCATCGTCGTGTCTTCTAACTGACTGACCCAGTGAATAAGCAAGGGATAGCCCGCACACTCGGCGACATACATATTGAAAGCTTTATTCGCCTTCAGAACCTGCAGGGCCGCCTTATCGTCCTTAATAGCCTCATTACGACATACATCATCGTTCAGCCTTGCCAGTTTTTCGTGATTGATCGCGGGAACAGCTATCGAAAAGATGCTTGGCTGCAATATTTTACGCATCGCAAAATTCTGCTTCACGTCCAACAAAGTCAGCGGCGCAACTCTTGTTATTCGGGGTGATATAGTGACCAGGAATTTCTGTGCAATGAGTTGCTCTATAATGTTCCGCGCACTGGTCCGGCTCAATCCAAATTGATCGACCAGAATGTTCTCCGAAACTTTCTGACTAGGCGAAAGTTTTTGAGTGATGATGGCGTCCATGATGATGCCGTAAGGCGTCGCCTCGTCATCACTGTCATTCGTCACTTTTTTTGCTTTTTTCATTCGTAAAATCGCCGGTGAGGTCCGTGTGCGGTTCAAGTTGTTAACAGCCATTACATAGCAAACTTCGGAATCATGTCCATTCTTTCCACATTATGGCGGCTTTATTTTAATTTACAGCTGAATTGATTTGCATTTTTATAATAAGCCGCCATACCTCCCACCGAACAGTGTTTGGAACCGCCATGGAGAATGAAATGACGGCAAGTGGAACTATTCGCATCGCCCTCGATCAAGCGCTGAGGATCGCTGCGCTGGCGTTCTCTCTAATCATGTTATGGGGCTGCGGAACCGATTTGAAAAACACCGCGCCGGCGGCGGCGTCAGGATTGGCCAATGCCGGAACAAGCGTGGCGTTGCGCCGCACCGCCTATGGCGTCGTGCATGTCAAAGCCGACGACTATGGGGGCCTCGGCTACGGCGCTGGCTATGCGTATGCGACAGACAATTTTTGCCTTTTGGCCGAGCAAATCATGACTGTTAACGGGGAGCGATCGAAATATTTCGGCCCCTCGGGAACAGCGATGATCGGCGACAAGGAAGCGCAAAACCTGACCGCGGATTTGTTCTATAAATATTATCTCGACGACACTTTTTTAAGCGCGCGCTACCAAACATTGTCGAGCGCGGTTAAAGCCATGCTTGCCGGCTACGCGGCGGGGTACAACAGATACCTAAATGAAGTTGCCGATCGAAGGCGTTCCGAAGCGTGCGCCGATTCAGCATGGCTGCGGCCCGCCTTGCCGCTCGATATATACAAGATATACGAAGACAAGATGATCATGGCGAGCGGAGGCCTTTTCGCTAGAGCCATGGTCGCGGCGCGCGCCGATGCTATGTCCGACGCGGCCAGCATATCTGCGATGGAAATTACCCCTCTCCCATCCCGTCTCGGCAGTAATGGCTGGGCTTTTGGCTCCGCCGCCACTGTGAATAATCGAGGATTGCTGGTAGCAAACCCTCATTTTCCTTGGACGACAACCAATCGGTTCTACCAACTCCATCTGACAATTCCAGGCGAGCTTGACGTGATGGGCGCGAGCCTTGCGGGGATTCCGCCCATAAACATTGGATTCAACAAGGATGCGGCCTGGACCCACACCGTATCAACCGCACGGCGATTTACGCTGTTTGAGCTGCTCATCAATAAGGATGATCCGACATCTTACATTTACGACGGACAAACGCGGCCCATGCGGGAAAAGACGGTCACCGTGGCGGTCCTGAACAATGACGGCGCCTTACAGACCAAGACGCATACGTTTTACGAGACGGTGCATGGACCGGTCATTGACTTGAAGGAAGCGGGTCTCGGCTGGACGCGGCAACGCGCCTTCGCGCTTGGCGACGCCAACAAGGGAAACACGGACGCCTTGGAGACATCGCTCGAAATGAACAAGGCGCAGAGCGTTCCAGATATTGTGAGCTCCCTGAAGGCCTATCGAGGCCTGGGATTCACAACGACCTTGGCTGCTGACCGGGCCGGGAACAGCTTGTTCGCCGACATAGGCCGAACGCCGAACGCGCCTGATAGCCTGATTGAAACATGCGCCCCCTCGCCTTTCGCGCAATCACTTTTCGAGAGTTCATTTTTGATTGTCCTGGATGGCACCAGCAAGGCGTGCAATTGGACGTCCTCGGACGAACCTTATTTGCCCGCTGAAGCTCTGCCTTTGAACATCAACGAGCCATACTTCCTTAACAGTAACGATAGCTACTGGGTTGTCTCGAAAGATACGCGCAACACAAAACTGGCGCGCATTATGGGCCCCCGCGAAGCCCCTCTTGGCATGAGAACCCGCATGAGCATTGCCGAGGTGGAAGGCGCGCTCTCGACAGACGAAACCCTGATTAGGCATGCGTCGATTGAAAGCATGAAAGGGATGCTTTTTTCCAACCGGAATTATGTTGCGATTAAGGAGCTGGATAAGTTTCTTACCGTATGCGACGGACTTAAGGCCTTCCGGATCGAAGACCAAGACATCGAACTCGGAAGCGTATGCGATGTGCTCACCAATTGGGATCGCACAAACCGTGTGGGGAGCCGAGGCGCTGTCTTGTTCCGAGAGTTCTGGAAATATGCGGCCGGACTTGAAAATCTGTATGCTGTAAAATTCGACATGGCCGATCCGGCAAACACACCTCGCGAGCTAAACATATCCGATGAGGCGGTCAGGGAAGGATTATGGCATGCGCTGGCAAAGGCGGTGCTGGCCCTTCGTCACAACGGCTTGCAAATCGATGTGTCGCTTGGCGAGGTCCAATATATAGCGAACGGCAAAACGCGAATTCCTATCCCCGGGGGAAGCGATCGCGAGGGCGTGCTCAACCTGATCGGGGTCGGCGGCCTCGCGGACGCAAAATACGAAATCGAAGACGGATCGTCTTATATTCAGCTTGTTACGTTCGATGACGATGGGCCTGTCGCTGAAGGAATACTGAGCTACGCTCAATCGACGAATCCGGCGTCCCCCTACTATCTTGATCAAACGCAACTCTTCTCTGACGGACGGCTCTATCGGTTTCCATTTCATGAGGCGGAGATAAGAGGCGATGCTGCTTATTCCGTGATCGAGCTCATGGAGACCGAATGAGGGCTGCTCGCCCGGCGCCGGCAATATGAAAATGGTGGGCGACGCAGTCTTTGGCGAACCCGTCTCCCCTGATAATTCCCTGTTTTTGCAGATATTCACGGCAAATCGCCCTGATTTTCGCTGTCAGATCACGGCAAGCTGCGGATAGTCATAACAAATTCTCGATAAACGGCTGTTGATGCGCACAAAAAGAACAGGGAATTTTCTATCGCAAAACAGGGAAGTCATTTTGCGATAACAGGGAATTCTCCATCGACTTTTAAACATGGCCTCAGGTCGCATAGCGATTTGAATCTCATCAATAATTTTTCCCCATACGCGATGCCAATGCTGGACATTCGAACCGACGCGCCGAACATAGGAATCAGTCGTGCGCGTTTTGTTCCAATGCATATCGACCGCATAAGGATGATCGTAATGTCCAGCAACTTATCAGCAGCGAGCGTGAGCATTTTGCAGAGCAACATCATCGAGCGCCCTATCGCAGCGCTAAAACCCTATACACGCAACGCCCGCACCCACTCAAAGAAACAACTTCGCCAGATCGCCGCGAGCATTGAGCGGTTCGGCTTCGTCAATCCGGTTCTGGTCTCGGAGGATGACGGGATCATTGCTGGTCATGGCCGCGTCGAAGCGGCCAAGCTTTTAGGGCTCAAGGCCGTGCCCACGCTTGCCTTGTCCAGCCCCATCGGTATAGGCCAAATTCTCATATAGTTTCCGGGACAGGCGGGCGCATACCGAGCGCTTGATGCGGG
>JAUIEG010000633.1 GCA_030428745.1 Alphaproteobacteria bacterium | reverse complement strand
GCCGATATCTGCAACTTCGCCATCGCAAACCGGATGGATCAGGGGTTCCCGGAATTTGTAAACGAAAAAGACACGCCCGCCATTATCGACTGGCTGGGACGCATCAATGAGCGCCCGGCGGCGAAGAAAATGTTCGCCAACCAACCGTCGGAATTCAACCGCAAGGAAGACTGACCGCGCGCGATTACGGCCGGAAACACAAGGCGCCGCGGCGTTCCGCAAAGCGCCAGCCTTCGGCCGTCTTCTTGAACTTGTCCTGATAGGTTCCGACCAGCGGCGCGCCCTCGCCCTTGATGGGCAAGCCGCCGTCATCGGCGTCCTTGCCTGTGAACAACAGGATGACGCTGAAAGCGCTCGCCTCCGTCTCGCTTGTGACGTCCACCACCACATTGGCGCAGACATGGCGTGAAATGCGCGGCGGGCGGGCGGTGAAGGCGTCCATGAGCGCTTCTCTGCCGACAATCGGCGCGTCCGGCGCCGTGGGCCGCGTCATCAGCCCGTCTTCGGTATAGAGCGCGACAATCGCCGCCCAGTCATGGGCGTCGGTGAGATTGGTGTAGTGATGGATAAGGCGCGTGCAGTCGGCTTCAATCGCGCGGCGGGTTTCTGGGGTCATTTCTGCAATCTCTCTTCAAACGAAGGCATAAGCGTTCTTGCATCATGCTTACGCGCTACCCGAACAGCTTATAAAAATCTAAAAATTTATCAGCCTAGCTATTGTTCAAGTGCGCTCGCAAGTTCAGCCTGCCATTGGAAGAACGCATGTTCCTGTGAATCTGCGCCAAAATACGCAGCGTCGGTCATCATCTTAATCGCCTGCCCATCCCGGACAAGCATGCGCCGGACAAAACCAGGCGGAAGCTCTTCATCAGGCACTGTGAAGTACCAGACGGTCACGACATGCTGGCATAGATACATCGTCATCCTAAGGTCCGGATATTCGCTGCGCTCACATGCTGGATCTTCTGATTGGATACTTTCTAAAGCTTCCTCGATAGTCGCCGGGACAGGCGGCTTGACTGTGGCGACTTGTGCAGCAGCTATAGCGACTAATATAGAAATCATACTTCGAGACTATCAGTTTTTCTACAAAAAGCGATGTCTCTTGCACCTTGGTCAACTGTTCACGCCGCAAACGGATCGCCCGCCGTCGCGTAATGCGCCATGGCCATGGTGGTGAGCTGCGCGTTGACGCGGATGCAGCTCGGGAAGACGCTGGCGTCCGTCACCAGCACATTCTCCGTCCCATGGACGCGGCAGTCGAGATCGACGACGCCTTTTTCCGGATCGGCGTTGCGGCCATTGCCGCCATGGGGATGCGAACTTGAAAGCGTCACATCATCGGCCTCCCGGATGACGCGGTCGAAAAACCCATCAATGTCATCGCCCGGCTTTAACGCGAGCCCGCGCGCCACCGCGGGATAGACCTCCTCGGCGCCGGCGGCGAAATGCACTTTTGACAAGGCGCCGAGCGCACGGCGCAGAAGCGGCAACTCCACATCGTCGCGCAATTTGAACCGCAGACGCCCGCCCTTCAGCCGTCCCTGACGGTCGGCGGGAACCAGCACGCCCGCGGAGGCCATGCGGTTATAGTTGCGCATGCGCTGCGCATGGTCGCCGAACCAGCCGGGCATCAGCGTCGACATGCTCATGGGCGGCTGGAAATGCGATTCCAACAGAAAATCACCGCGATCCACATAGGTGGTCATCTGATCTTCGTCCCAGGCGCGCATCGGCGCCCCATCCGGCATCAACGCAACGACGGGACAGGCGATGTTCAACGAAATATCTTCACCAGTATTCCTGATCCCGCTGCGGCCCAGAATATTACTGGACGCAAGCGCGCCGGCGGCGACAACCACGCCCTTGCGCGCCTTCACGAACCGCCGCGTTCCATCGCTGAGGCAAACTTCCACGCCTTCGGCGCGGCGCGGCTCGTTGCCGTCGCGCCAGACGATCTTGCGCACCTCTGCGTCAGCCAGAATATTGGCGCCGCGCTTGCGGGCGTCGAGCAGATAGGACTGCGCCATGCCATGCTTGCGGGCGTAGGGACACCCCGTATTGCAATAGCCGCAATAGGCGCAGTCAGCGCCGATGGAGCGTGGCCCGTAATTCTTGCTGAACCATGTGGCGGGCGACGCGATGTCCTTCTGGTCGCCCGTTGAGGCCGCATAGCCCTGCCAGCCATCCAAAAGATGCGGTCCGTTATTGCGCCCGCTTTTAAGCTCGGCCTGTTCCACGCCAAGGCGATGCTCCACCGCTTCATAGGAGCTGATAAAGCGCGCCTCATCCACCGGCGCGCCAAGCGCGGCCCAATCGGCGA
>JAUIEG010000019.1 GCA_030428745.1 Alphaproteobacteria bacterium | reverse complement strand
CTACGGTCGTCTCAGGCCGCTTCTCACGGGCA
Organism: Alphaproteobacteria bacterium; assembly: GCA_030428745.1. GTDB lineage: Bacteria > Pseudomonadota > Alphaproteobacteria > Caulobacterales > Parvularculaceae > Hyphococcus. The sequence continues at coordinate 13,315 of JAUIEG010000019.1, read as the reverse complement.
AGGATGCTGTCTCCGGTCCGAAGGGCTTTGAAAAAGGCTCGATCACCGAAGACGTGCTCGACAACCAGCTGTCAAAAGGCCAGTGGTGGAAAATTGGCGTCGCCGACGATGCGGTGATGACCGAAATCGAAGCCATGAAGAAGCAGTTCGACGAGTCGAAAGCGCGCCTTGAGGCTCGTTTTGAAGACAAGGTCGACAAGCTGAAGCGCGGCGACGAGTTGCCGCCGGGCGTCATGAAGATGGTCAAGGTTTTTGTCGCCGTGAAGCGCAAGCTTCAGCCGGGCGACAAGATGGCCGGCCGTCACGGCAACAAGGGCGTCATTTCGAAAATCGCGCCCATGGAAGACATGCCGTTCCTCGCAGACGGCACGGCGGTCGACATCGTCCTTAACCCGCTGGGCGTGCCATCGCGCATGAATGTCGGTCAGATTCTTGAGACCCATCTCGGATGGGCCTGTCGCGGTCTCGGCCGTCAGATCGATGACTTGCTGGAGCAGTGGGATAGCGATCAGGCGACCCGTGAAGATCTGATCGCCAAGTTCAAGGACGTTTATGGCGAGGAACAGGTTCTGCCGCGCTCTAACGAAGAGCTGAAAGAACTTGGCCAGAACCTCGTGCGCGGCGTTCCGATTGCAACGCCGGTCTTTGACGGCGCCCGCGAAGCGGAAATCGTCGAGATGCTGACCAAAGCCGGTCTCGAAGAGTCCGGCCAGGTGACGCTCTTTGACGGGCGCACCGGCGAGACGTTCAAGCGCCAGGTGACGGTGGGCTACAAGTATCTCTTGAAGCTGCACCACCTGGTCGACGACAAAATTCACGCCCGTTCGATCGGCCCATACTCGCTCGTTACGCAGCAGCCTCTGGGCGGCAAGGCCCAGTTCGGCGGCCAGCGCTTCGGCGAAATGGAGGTCTGGGCGCTTGAAGCTTACGGCGCGGCCTACACGCTGCAGGAAATGCTCACCGTGAAGTCAGACGACGTCGCCGGCCGCACGAAAGTTTACGAAGCCATCGTCCGTGGCGACGACAGCTTCGAAGCGGGCATTCCCGAAAGCTTCAACGTGCTCGTGAAAGAAATGCGTTCGCTCGGCCTCAATGTCGAGCTTCAGAACGGGTAGCGATAAGCGTTTCCCGTTCACCCTTTGATGAATTCGCGGGGTTTTAGGTCCCGCACCGAAAGTTAAGAGGCGCTCATGTCACAGGAACTGCTGAACGTATTCAATCCCACTGCGCCTGCGCAGACGTTCAACAAGATCCGCATCTCCCTTGCGAGCCCGGAGAAAATTCTCTCCTGGTCGTTCGGCGAGATCAAAAAGCCTGAAACCATCAACTACCGCACCTTTAAACCGGAGCGGGACGGGCTCTTCTGCGCCCGCATCTTCGGCCCGACGAAGGACTACGAATGCCTGTGCGGCAAGTACAAGCGCATGAAGTACAAAGGCATCGTCTGCGAAAAGTGCGGCGTTGAAGTGACGCTGACCAAGGTTCGCCGTGAGCGCATGGGCCATATTGAGCTCGCCGCGCCTTGCGCCCATATCTGGTTCCTGAAGTCGCTGCCGTCCCGCATCTCGCTGATGCTCGACATGACGCTGAAAGATGTGGAGCGCGTGCTCTACTTCGAACAGTATATCGTCATTGAGCCGGGCCTTACGAACCTGACGCCTAACCAGCTGCTGACCGAAGAAGAATATCTTCAGGCTCAGGAAGAGTTCGGCGAGGACTCTTTCACGGCCGGCATCGGCGCCGAGGCTATGCGTGAAATCCTGTCGAATATCGACATGGAGGCGGTAACCGAAAAGCTTCGCGTTGACATCGCTGAGTCGACGTCAGAACTCAAAACCAAGAAATACGCCAAGCGCCTGAAGCTCATCACCGCCTTCATCGAATCCGGCAACAAACCGGAATGGATGATCATGACGGTTATTCCGGTGATCCCGCCTGAGCTTCGCCCGCTGGTGCCGCTCGATGGCGGCCGTTTCGCGACGTCCGACCTCAACGACCTTTATCGCCGGGTCATCAACCGCAACAACCGCCTCAAGCGCCTGATTGAGCTTCGCGCGCCGGACATCATCGTGCGCAACGAAAAGCGTATGCTGCAGGAATCCGTCGACGCATTGTTCGACAATGGCCGCCGCGGCCGCGTCATCACGGGCACGAACAAGCGCCCGCTGAAGTCGCTCTCCGACATGCTGAAAGGCAAGCAGGGCCGCTTCCGCCAGAACCTGCTCGGCAAGCGCGTCGACTATTCCGGCCGTTCGGTCATTGTCGTCGGTCCTGAGCTGAAACTGCATGAGTGCGGCCTGCCAAAGAAGATGGCGCTCGAGCTCTTCAAGCCGTTCATCTATTCGCGCCTCGACGCCAAGGGCCTTTCCGCCACGGTGAAACAGGCGAAGAAACTGGTCGAAAAAGAACGCCCCGAAGTCTGGGACATTCTCGACGAGGTTATTCGCGAGCACCCGGTTCTCCTGAACCGGGCGCCGACGCTGCACCGTCTCGGCATTCAGGCCTTCGAACCGAAACTCATCGAAGGTAAGGCGATCCAGCTGCATCCGCTGGTCTGTACAGCGTTCAACGCCGACTTCGACGGCGACCAGATGGCTGTCCACGTTCCTTTGTCGCTTGAAGCACAGCTTGAAGCGCGCGTGTTGATGATGTCGACGAACAACATCCTGTCGCCGGCCAACGGTAAACCGATCATCGTGCCGTCGCAGGACATCGTTCTCGGCCTCTACTACATCACGATGGAAAAAGAAGGCGAGCCGGGCGAAGGCAAGATATTCGGGACGATCCAGGAAATTGAGCACGCGCTCGACGCAAACGTCGTCACGCTGCACACGAAAATCAGAGCGCGCTGGAACACCGTTGACGAGCATGGTGAGCCGGTGAGCGAGGTCGTGGATACGACCCCGGGCCGCATGAAGGTTGCGCAGGTTCTGCCGCGCGATTCCAATGTGCCGTTTTCGGTGATCAACCAGCTTCTCACGAAGAAGACCATTCAGGGCCTCATCGATATCGTCTATCGGCACTGCGGCCAGAAGAAGACGGTCATCTTCGCCGACCACATTATGGATCTCGGCTTCAAGGAAGCTTGTAAAGCGGGCATCTCGTTCGGCAAGGACGACGTTGTCATTCCGGCGGCGAAGAAACCGCTTGTTGAAGAAACCCGCGCTCAGGTTTCGGAATTCGAACAGCAATACGCCGAAGGCCTCATCACCCGCGGCGAGAAATACAACAAGGTCATCGACGCCTGGGCGAAGTGTACGGATAAAATCGCCGACGCGATGATGGACGAGATTTCCGAGACCAAATACGATCCGGAATCAGGCCGTCAGCTTGAGCCGAATTCAATTTATATGATGTCGCATTCGGGCGCGCGCGGTTCACCGACCCAGATGCGTCAGCTCGGCGCCATGCGCGGCCTTATGGCCAAGCCGTCGGGCGAGATCATCGAAACGCCAATCACCTCGAACTTTAAAGAGGGCCTGACCGTGCTCGAGTACTTCAACTCGACCCACGGCGCGCGGAAAGGTCTGGCCGACACGGCGCTGAAAACGGCGAACTCGGGTTACCTGACGCGTCGTCTTGTCGACGTTGCGCAGGATTGCATCGTACGTGAAGTCGACTGCGGCACCACCAATGGCATCACCATGGAAGCCGTTGTGCAGTCGGGCGAGATCGTTGTGCCGCTGTCGCAGATCATTCTCGGCCGGACGCTGCTCGAAGACCTCAAGCATCCAAAGACGGGCGAGCTTCTCGGCAAGGTCAATGACGAGGTCGATGAAGCCCAGGCCGAAGAGATCGAAGGGTCAGGGATCCAGAAAATCCGGGTGCGTTCGGTGCTCACCTGCGACTCGAAAGTCGGCGTCTGCGCCAAGTGCTATGGCGCGCAGGTTGGCGACACGTCCTTTATCGAGGCAAGCCACGAAGGCACGGTCAAGCTTGAGGGCGGCAGCGTCATCAAGGACTCCAATGGCGATTTCGTCGTCATGGGCCGCAACACGCTGGTTAAAATCCTCGACAGCGATAATAAAGAGCATGCGTCCTACAAGGTCTCCTATGGCGCTAAACTGCGCGTCGCCGACGGGAGCAAAGTTACGCGCGGCCAGCGTCTTGCGGACTGGGACCCGTACACCCTGCCGATCCTCACCGAGGTCGAAGGCAAGGTTAAATTCGAGGACCTTCAGGAAGGCTTCTCCATGCAGGTCGTCGCCGATGAGGCGACAGGCATCGCGAGCCGTGTCGTTATCGACTGGCGGGCGAACCCGCGTGCGGCCGACCTCAAGCCGGCGCTCGTCATCGTTGACGAGAAAGGCGAGCCGAAGAAACTCTCTTCGGGCGGGGAAGCGCGCTACCAGTTGCCGGTGGATGCTGTCTTGTCTGTCGAAGACGGCGAAGACATCCACCCCGGCGATGCGCTGTCGCGTATCCCGACCGAAGGCGCCAAGACCCGCGACATCACCGGCGGTCTGCCGCGCGTCGCTGAACTCTTCGAAGCCCGCCGCCCGAAAGATCACGCGATCATCGCCGATGTTGATGGCCGCGTGGAGTTCGGCCGCGACTACAAGAACAAGCGCCGCATCCGGATCATTCCGACCGATGAGAGTCTTGAGCCTTCCGATTATCTCGTCCCCAAAGGCCGCCACATTGCGGTTCAGGACGGCGACTTCATCGCCAAGGGCGAATATCTCATGGACGGCAATCCGGCGCCGCACGACATTCTGGCGATCATGGGGATCGAGGCGCTCGCCGACTTCCTCATCGAGGAGATCCAGGAAGTCTATCGTCTTCAAGGCGTGCCGATTAACGACAAGCACATCGAGGTGATCGTTCGCCAGATGCTGCAGAAAGTCGAAGTCACCGATCCGGGCGACTCGCTGTTCCTGAAAGAAGAGCAGATCGACAAGCTCGAATTCGAGGAAACCAACGCCAAGCTTGAAGATGAGGGCAAACGTCCGGCGCAGGCCGTGCCGGTGCTGCTCGGCATCACCAAAGCTTCGCTCCAGACGCGCTCCTTCATCTCAGCCGCGTCCTTCCAGGAGACGACCCGCGTCCTCACCGATGCGGCTGTCAACGGAAAGGTCGATACGCTCGAAGGCTTGAAAGAGAACGTTATTGTTGGCCGTCTCATCCCGGCCGGCACCGGCGGCGCTATGTCCAAGCATCAGGTCGAGGCCGAACGCCGCGACCAGGTGCTTCTCGAGGAGCGTCAGAAACGCGCCGAAGCGTCGAGTGCGCCGCAGCTTACCGCGCCGGAAGAAAGCGCAGCGCCTGCGGAAGAAGAAACGCCTGCGGATGCGGAAAGTGTCGAGCAACCGGCTGACGCTGCGGAATAATCCGCTCGGCAGCAACGCATATAAAAACGGCGGTCCTTTGGGCCGCCGTTTTAGGTTGTGCGTTTAGCTCAGCTTAGCGAGTCTGGCTTCGAGGCTTTCCTCGCGAATGCTGTTCAGAGAGGCGCCGTTCTCACCCAGCCACGCTTTGATCAGGGTCCCCCAGGTGAGGTCGCATTTAACCTTGTTCCAGAGATCGCCCGTCGCCTCGGATGCGGCGGCGTAGGCGGCTTGATCCGTGATCAGCGCCTTGATCGCTGACGCAAGAGCTTCCGGGTTGCGCTCCGGCGCCATACGCGCAGCAGGCGTGTCTTTGAAGTAAAGCTGGAACATCGGGTGGTCGGACAGGGCGAGGGGAGTCCGGGTCGCCAGCGCCTCATAGATTGTCATGGGCAGCCCCTCTGGGTAGGCGTGCCAGCTAGGCGCCATGGAAAGAGTGGCGCTCCTAAGCGTCTCAAACACCTGCTCATGGGAAAGCCGACCCGTCAGCCGGACTTGCTCTGACAAATCATGACGGGCGATGAGCGCTTCGGCTCCTTGCGAAAAGCCGCCGCCGCCGATGATCGTCATCTTAAAGTCGATGCCATCGGATTTTAGGATGCGCGCCGCCTCAACGCACTCGGCAACGCCCTTCGCCTCGGCCACGGTGCCCACATATACGAGCTCAGCGGGCCCTTCGGGCAGGGATTTTACCGGGTTGGCTTCAGGCCGCACTTCATGGGGCCAGTCCCACGGATAGATTTTCGCGGCGTCGATTCCGATGCGTTTCAGCGAGATACAGGACGGCACATTATGATTTCCGACTGCGCGGAAGGCGGGTTTATTGAGAAGCCTACCGAGAAGAAACGCCTGCGCCTGGCGCCTGAATGATTTCTGTTCAAAGCTGTCCGCGAGCAGGGGCAGGGTCTCGATCTTGTTCCTGAGCGCCCATTTTAGAAGCGGCCGGTCCGGCGCCTGGAGAATCAGTCGGTCCGGCCGCCATTTTTCGAGAAGCCGGATAATCGAGGGCGAATCCATTGCTCCGCCCCTGATTGCCGGCACACAGGCCGAATGGAGGCGGTCGGAAAGCGCCACTTCCTCCGCTTTTTTTCCCAAAACACCGCAAACGCCCAGAAATTCGCACCGCTCGGCGAGATCGGCGACGAAATCCACCGAATAACGCTGAGCGTAATAGGTCTCAGAGCCGCCGGTGCGAAGTTCCTCAAATCGGCCATGGAAGACGCCGTATTGAACGATGGCTATGCGCAACTTTATGTCTCCTTGATCTGGCTGGAGCGTCTTTTCACTCATGGTCATGATTCTTTCAGGCCGTTTCCGCCAAATGCCGTTTGAACCCGTGTCGCCTTGATTTCCGGCGATTTTTTGGCTGTCTTAGGCGCCTGCAAGGAAGCAGCCAAGATGTGCGGAGCTTTGACGGGAAAAAACAGGCCGAAAGGCCTTTTATTTTCGTAAACACGTATTGACCCATCCGACTCGCCTCGGTATGTCTCGCGCCGCTGAATGGCTGGCCGTCAGCTCTTCCTTTTCAGGAAGACCCTGAAACGCAGCCGCTTTTAGCTGATACAGTTTGGTTTTTTGAGCGGCGTTCCGCCTGACGGGGCTCCGCTCGTTTGCGTCATGGATAATCCCGTCCGTGGCGCGAAGGATTTAGGTCAGCGCCCGCGACAAGCGAAGGCCAAAGCCGGAGAGACGGAAACGGATGCCGACGATACAACAACTTATCCGCAAACCGCGGAAGCCGAAACGCGCAATTAACAAAGTGCCGGCGCTTGAGGGCAATCCTCAAAAGCGCGGCGTTTGTACGCGCGTTTACACGACGACGCCGAAAAAGCCGAACTCGGCGCTGCGGAAAGTCGCCAAGATCCGCCTGACCAATGGTCATGAGGTGATCGGCTATATTCCGGGCGAGGGCCACAATCTTCAGGAGCACTCTGTGGTTCTGATCCGCGGCGGCCGCGTGAAAGACCTTCCCGGCGTTCGCTACCACATCATCCGCGGCGTGCTCGACACGCAGGGCGTCAAAGACCGCAAGCAGCGCCGTTCGAAATACGGCGCTAAGCGTCCGAAATAAGGATATAAGAGATGTCACGTCGTCACCGCGCAGAAAAACGCGTCGTTCATCCGGACCCGAAGTTCGGCGACAAGACCGTTTCGAAATTCATGAATTACGTCATGGTCGACGGCAAAAAGCCGGCGGCCGAGAAAATTGTTTACGGCGCTTTCGAGAAAATCGAATCCAAACTGCGCCGTCCGCCGGTAGAGCTCTTCAAGGAAGCGCTTGAGAATGTGACGCCGGCGATCGAGGTCCGCTCCCGCCGCGTCGGCGGCGCGACCTATCAGGTTCCGGTTGAAGTTCGCCCGGACCGCAAACTGGCGCTCGCCATGCGCTGGATCATTTCCGCGGCTCGTTCGCGCAATGAAACCACCATGGTCGACAAGCTTTCGAATGAACTGATGGACGCCGCCCAGAACCGCGGCGCGGCCGTCAAGAAGCGCGAAGACACGCACCGGATGGCTGAGGCCAACCGCGCCTTCTCGCATTATCGCTGGTAACGAATTCAAGGGTAAGGGCTTTTAGCCATGTCGCGCACGCACAAAATCGAGGACTACCGGAACTTCGGCATCATGGCCCACATCGATGCGGGCAAGACGACGACGACCGAACGCGTCCTTTATTACACCGGCAAGTCCCACAAGATCGGCGAAGTCCACGACGGCGCCGCGACGATGGACTGGATGGAGCAGGAGCAGGAGCGCGGCATTACGATTACGTCCGCTGCGACGACCTGCCATTGGAAAGACAAGCGTCTCAACATTATCGACACGCCAGGTCACGTCGACTTCACGATTGAGGTCGAGCGTTCCTTGCGGGTTCTCGATGGCGCGGTTGCGCTTCTCGACGCCAATGCCGGCGTTGAACCACAGACGGAAACGGTCTGGCGTCAGGGCGATAAATACAAAGTGCCGCGCATCTTCTTTATCAACAAGATGGATAAGATCGGCGCCGACTTCTATTACTCCGTCGACACCATTCACAAACGCCTCGCCGCGAAGACGGTTATTCTCCAGCTTCCCATTGGCGCTGAGAACAACTTCAAGGGCATTGTCGATCTCATCAAAATGAAAGCGGTTATCTGGGAAGAGGAAAGCCTCGGCGCCGCCTTCCATGAAGAAGACATTCCGGCCGATCTCGTCGACAAGGCGAATGAATACCGCGAAAAAATGATCGAGACGGTTGTCGAGATCGATGAAGAGGTGATGGAAGCCTATCTCGAAGGCAACGAGCCGGACGAGGCTACGATCAAGCGCCTCATTCGTCAGGGCACCTGTAAGGTGGAATTCCACCCGGTTCTTTGTGGCTCCGCCTTCAAGAACAAGGGCGTCCAGCCGATGCTCGATGCGGTTGTCGATTTCCTGCCGAGCCCGGTTGAGGTTCCGGCGATCAAGGGCGTTCTTCCCGACACCGACGAGGAAGTTCTGCGCAAGTCGTCTGACGACGAGCCTCTCTCTATGCTCGCCTTCAAGGTGATGAACGACCCGTTTGTGGGCTCGCTCACCTTCTGCCGTATCTATTCGGGCAAGCTCGAAGCGGGTTCGCAGCTGATGAACACCGTCAAAGGTAAAAAAGAACGCGCCGGCCGGATGTTGCAAATGCACTCCAACAGCCGCGAAGAGATCAAGGAAGCTTACGCCGGCGATATCATCGCCGTTGTCGGCCTGAAAGACACCACGACGGGCGACACGCTCTGCGATCCGCAAAAGCCGGTCGTGCTCGAGCGCATGGAATTCCCGGAGCCGGTGATCGAGCTCGCTGTTGAGCCGAAAACCAAGGCCGACCAGGAAAAAATGGGCCTCGCGCTGCAGCGTCTCGCTGCCGAAGACCCGTCCTTCCGCGTCTCGACTGACGAAGAATCCGGTCAGACGATCATTAAAGGCATGGGCGAGCTTCACCTCGACATTCTTGTCGATCGTATGAAGCGTGAGTTCAAAGTCGAAGCCAATATCGGCGCGCCGCAGGTTGCGTATCGCGAAACGATCACTAAAGAAGCCGACATCGACTACACCCACAAGAAACAGTCCGGCGGCTCAGGTCAGTTCGCGCGCATCAAGTTCCGCGTTATTCCGCAAGAGCCGGGCACGGGTTACGAGTTCGAGAGCAAGATCGTCGGCGGCTCGATCCCGAAAGAATATATTCCGGGTGTCGAAAAAGGCATCAACTCGATCCGTGAAACGGGTCTCCTGGTGGGCTTCCCAATCCTCGATTTCAAAATCGAGCTTTATGACGGCGCCTTCCACGATGTGGACTCCTCGGTGCTGGCCTTTGAAATCGCAGCGCGCGCTGCGTTCCGTGAAAACAAGCCGGCGCTTGGTCTTGCGCTGCTTGAGCCGGTCATGAAAGTGGAAGTCGTCACGCCGGAAGAATACACCGGCACCGTGATCGGCGACCTCAATTCGCGGCGCGGTCAGATCCAGGAACAGGAAATGCGCGGCAATGCCAACGTCGTTCACGCGATGGTGCCGCTCGCCAACATGTTTGGTTATGTGAACAATCTTCGCTCGGCGACCCAGGGTCGCGCTCAGTACACGATGCAGTTCGATCATTATGAGCGCGTGCCAAAAGCGGTTGAAGACGAAGTGAAGGCGAAGCTGGCAGGCTAGCCAACTAAGAGAGGCCGCCCGCCAGAACGTAGATCCGGGCGATCAGGTTTAACGACAGACGTCAAAGAAGACGGAGAGAAGTGAAATGTCGAAGGAAAAGTTTGAACGTAACAAGCCGCACGCCAACATCGGCACCATTGGTCACGTTGACCATGGTAAGACGACGCTGACGGCGGCCATCACCAAATATTTCGGTGACTTCAAGGCGTATGACCAGATTGACGCGGCGCCGGAAGAAAAAGCCCGCGGCATCACCATTTCAACGGCGCACGTTGAATATGAAACCGATGCGCGTCACTACGCTCACGTCGACTGCCCCGGTCACGCTGACTATGTTAAAAACATGATCACCGGCGCGGCGCAGATGGACGGCGCTATTCTTGTTGTGAACGCCGCCGACGGCCCGATGCCGCAGACGCGCGAGCACATCCTGCTTGCACGTCAGGTTGGCGTGCCGGCGATTGTTGTCTATCTCAACAAAGTTGATCAGGTTGACGACGAAGAGCTTCTTGAACTCGTTGAAATGGAAGTTCGTGAGCTTCTGTCTTCCTACGAATTCCCGGGCGACGACATTCCGATCGTCAAAGGCTCCGCGCTTGCTGCTCTTGAAGGCCGCGATCCGGAAATCGGCGAGAACTCCATTAAAGAACTGATGGAAGCCGTCGACAGCTACATCCCGACCCCGGACCGTCCGGTTGACCAGCCGTTCCTTCTGCCGATCGAAGATGTGTTCTCGATCTCCGGTCGCGGCACGGTTGTGACCGGCCGTGTTGAGCGCGGTGTTGTCAATGTCGGTGACGAACTGGAAATCGTCGGCATCAAAGACACGAAGAAAACCACCTGCACAGGCGTTGAAATGTTCCGCAAGCTGCTTGATCGCGGTGAAGCGGGCGACAATGTCGGCGTTCTTCTGCGCGGCATCGAACGTGATGCAGTTGAGCGCGGCCAGGTGCTCTGCAAGCCGGGCTCTGTGACCCCGCACACGAAATTCGTGGCCGAGGCCTACATCCTGACCAAAGAAGAAGGCGGCCGTCATACGCCGTTCTTCACGAACTACCGCCCGCAGTTCTACTTCCGCACGACCGACGTGACCGGTGTTGTGACGCTCAAAGAAGGCGTTGAGATGGTCATGCCGGGTGACAACGTGGAAGTGAATGTCGAGCTCATCGTGCCGATCGCCATGGAAGAAAAGCTCCGCTTTGCTATCCGTGAAGGCGGCCGCACCGTCGGCGCCGGCATCGTCTCGAAGATCATCGAGTAGCAGGCAAGAATATTGCGCGGACCGGCCCTAAACCGGTCCGCGCTTTCGACTCAAAAGATAGAAGTTAGAATTTTTCAAAGAGCGAAGCGTAGACCATGCAACAGAATATCCGCATCAGGCTCAAAGCGTTCGATCATCGCGTGCTCGACGCTTCGACGTTGGAAATCGTGAATACGGCGAAACGCACGGGCGCAAATGTGCGCGGGCCTATCCCGCTGCCGACCCGCATCGAGCGTTACACGGTCAACCGTTCGCCGCATATCGATAAGAAAAGCCGTGAGCAGTTCGAAATGCGCACTCACAAACGCATGCTCGATATCGTCGATCCGACGCCGCAAACGGTGGATGCGCTGATGAAACTCGACCTCTCGGCTGGCGTCGATGTCGAAATCAAGCTTGGCGCCTAGGGAGCATTTGAGATGCGCACGGGATTAATTGCAAAGAAAGTCGGGATGACCCGCATTTTCTCAGCGGAAGGCGAACACCTTCCGGTGACGGTGATGCAGCTTGACAAGTGTCAGGTCGTTGGTCAGCGCACGGCTGATAAAAACGGCTACACCGCGGTGCAGCTCGGCGCGGGCGCCAAAAAGGCCAAGCGCACGACCAAGGCTGAGCGCGGCCAGTTCGCCAAAGCGAATGTGGAGCCGAAGGCGAAGGTCGTCGAGTTCCGCGTGTCGGAAGAAAACATGATTGAGGTTGGCGAGGAAATCATCGCCGATCACTATTTCGAAGGCCAGTATGTCGATGTGACGGGCACGTCCATCGGTAAAGGCTTCGCCGGCGCCATGAAGCGGCACAATTTCGGCGGCCTGCGCGCTACGCATGGTGTGTCGATCTCGCACCGTTCTCATGGTTCAACGGGCCAGTGTCAGGATCCGGGCAAGGTCTTCAAAGGCAAGAAAATGGCCGGTCATATGGGTGCGTCGCGCGTGACGACTCAAAACCTGCAGATTGTCAAAACGGATGCGGACCGCGGGCTGATCCTCATCAAAGGCGCTGTACCGGGACCGAAGGGCGGCTGGGTGTTGATCAAGGACGCCGTGAAAAAGCCGACGCCGGAAAACGTCATCCTGCCGGCGGCTCTGAAATCCGCCAAGGAAGAAGCCGCACGTCAGGCCGAAGAGGCCGCCAAGCAGGCGGCTGCTGAAGAAGAGGCCGCGGCTAAGGCCGCCGCAGAAGAAGAACGCGCCCAGCAGCAAGCGGCGTTGAAAGAACAGCAATCCGGCGCCGGCGCTGAAGGCGTCGAAGCCGCAGACGAAACAGAGAAGAAGGAAGGGGACGAATAATGAAAACCGACGTCCTCAGCATTGACAGCAAGAAGGCCGGGTCCATCGATCTCGATGACGCGATCTTCGGTCTTGAGCCGCGCGCAGACATTCTGCACCGCTGCGTTGTCTATCAACTGGCGAAACGCCAGCAAGGCACGCACAAGGTGAAAGAGCGCGGCGAAGTCAAAATGACTTCGAAAAAATGGGGCCGCCAAAAAGGCGGCGGCGGCGCTCGTCATGGTAACCGCGCAGCGCCGCAATTCCGCGGCGGCGGCAAGGCCCACGGGCCTCGCGTGCGCAGCCATGCGATCGATCTGCCGAAAAAGGTCCGCCGTCTGGCGCTGAAGCATGCGCTGTCTGCGAAAGTGGCTGAAGGCTCGCTGATCATCATCGACGAAGCCAAGCTCGCCGACGCCAAGACCAAAACGCTGGTTGCGGCTTTTGCGAAAATGAACATCGCGAACGCATTGATCGTTGACGCTTCTGTTGATGAGAATTTCGGTCTTGCCACGCGTAATCTCGCCGGCATCGACATGCTGCCTGTCATCGGCGCGAATGTTTACGACATTCTTCGCAAGGACAAGCTGATCCTCACAAAAGCGGCCGTTGAAGGTCTGGAGGAGCGCCTCAAATGAGCAAGAAAACCGAAACCCCGGCCGCTGAGGCCCATTACAATACGCTGATTGCGCCGGTGATCACCGAGAAGTCGACGATTGCTTCGGAGAACAATCAGGTGGTGTTTGAAACGCCGCTAACGGCGACCAAGCCGGAGATCAAGGAAGCCGTTGAAGCGCTGTTCA
>JAUIEG010000632.1 GCA_030428745.1 Alphaproteobacteria bacterium | reverse complement strand
GTTGAGGCGTTCTCGAGCCTTGCCTTTCAGACAACGGAGCGCAATCGCGGCGTTGTCAGGCTCACAGTTCTCGATTTCATCCGCTTTTTTCTTGTGACCTTGGCGACAATTATCGCCGCTTATTTTTTGCGCAACTATTGGGCGATTGTCATTGGCATGTTCGTCAACGCGCTGTTTTCACTCTTTTCAAGCTATGTGCTTTTGCAGGGGCCGCCGGTGCGGTTCCGGCTTGATCCGGCCCATGTTCGCGACCTCTGGGGTTTTTGGCGCATCATCATTCCGTCAAGCCTGATCACGCTTGTCCTGACCCAGACCAACACCATCGTAATGGCGCGATTTTTTCCGCTTGCTGAACTGGGCAAGTTCACGATTGCAACCACCATCAGCGCCGCCGTCGTCACCGTTTCATCAGAATATATAATCCGTGTGTTTTTTCCACGCTTTGCCGAGGCTGATCGAAAAAGCGCGGCGGATGCGAAAAACATATATTATGCGTCGCGTCGTCTGATTACGCTGTTATTTGCGTTCGGCATCGGCGGGCTCATTGGCGGCGGCGAAGTGCTGATCCGGATTCTCTATAACGCTGAGTATCTTGGCGCGGGACTTTATCTTTCGCTCTTGTGCCTTGCCCCGCTTGCACGGCTGAGTTCCTTTCCGGCAGAGCAGGCGGTCATCACCAAAGGCTTCATCAAAGTCGCTCTTGTGGGTAATGCGGTGCGATTAGCCTGGATCGCAATTACGGGCCCCATCGCTTATCTCAATTTCGGGCCATTGGCGCTCATCGCCGTTTTCTGTCTCGCCGAAGCGGCGGCGGCGCCGTATTTCCTATGGAAACTGAAGCAATATGACCTGCTGAATTTGCGTGAAGAATTTTTCATCATTGTCGCCACGTTGGTCGGCGCGGCGATAGGGTATGGCTGTTATGTCAGCGTTGAAGCCCTGATCGCTGCAGGAACACTCCCTGATTTTTGATGTTTGCCGCCGAATCCGGCGGCATGATGCGTCGGCCATGCGCCGCTCGTTAAAAACTAATTAAATCCTTCGCGGCGAAATTTTAAGAAAGTTTCATTTCCGTTCTTACCGTCAATCCGGCAGTACGTCCGCCAGATTAAGCCTTTTTCAGTGATCTCGTCCTAATAAGGTTTTGGTTAACCTTAACGGCGGTTGCTGCTTCTGGGGGAGCAATGGTCGTGTAGTTGAACAGGTGCGTGTAATGATAAGGCTTCAGACGATCTTGCTTTCTGGCGCCGCATTCTGCGCAATTTTGCCGAGCACCGCTTCTGCGACTTCCGAAGATTCAAAATATTATGGCTCCGTCTATCCGGATGTGGCGGCGACGCCGGTTCAACAAGCGTCGTTGCAAACGCCAGCGCCGGTCATAGACCCTGCCGCCGGGCCGCGAGCCAGCGTTGATCCAAGGCTTGAAAAGGCGCTCGGCGCCGCCGGTTATCTGGTCGCGCTGGAAGGCGTCGCGCCTGATTTCAACGCTGCGATCCGCCGCGCCGTTGGGCGACATCCCGCTTATCACGCACAGGCGTCAAACCTCGATGAATCGGGCGCGCTGCGCCGTCAGGCGCGCTCGGCGCTTTATCCGCAACTGTCGACGCAATTGCGCGGCGATTATTCACTGACGCGCGATTTTGCCGCGAATACAGACAATGTTGTTGAATCCCTTCGTCCGCGTGAACAATTCACGGCGGGCGTTTCAGCCTCGCAGCTAATTTTCGATGGCGGCGCAACCATCAACCGCATTCGCAGCGCCCGCGCCCTCGATACGGAATATCGCAACGCCTTAAGCACGCGCGTTAATGATCTCGCCCTGGGTGCGCTCACTGCATATCATGATGTAGCTGCGCATCAGGCGCTTGCCGCATTCAGCCGTGATTTTATCAAACGCCAGGAACGCATTCTCGGCGACGTGAAGGAACGCGAACGGCTGGGCGCCGGGTCAAGAGCGGATGTGACACGCGCGCAGGCCCGTCTCGCCGCGGCGCGCGCCCGCCTTGCGGAGATCAATGAGAGCAAACGGCTCGCCGATGTCCGCTATGAAGAGTTTTTTGGCGAAACGCCGCCGCTGCTGGCGCGTCCGGCGCTCGCCGCGCCTGATCTTGCCGGCCGCAGCGACGCCGTCGCCGCGGCGCTGGTAGACAATCCAGAGATTGCAGCGGCCGAAGCCCGCGTCGATGCGCGTCAGGCCGACTTCAAGGCGGCGCGTTCATCGCGTCTGCCGGAAGTGCGTCTAGCGGTCGATGCTGTCAAATATGATGTTTTCGATTCTGGTGACGATTTCGATGTGCGGGCCGGCGTCACGCTCAATTACAATA
>JAUIEG010000631.1 GCA_030428745.1 Alphaproteobacteria bacterium | reverse complement strand
CGAGCGAAGGCGCCCTTACGGCGCTGGGTGATGCGCTTGAAGCTTCACCCGACGCTTACGGCGCTGCGGCGTTGCCTGCCGCAGGGCGCAGCCGGAGGAGCTGGGCGACGCTGCTTCTTGCAAACAATTATCTCAGCGGCAATCTCTACGCCCTTTCCGGGGCCGCCATCGCCGCGTTCCGGCATCGGTCTTTGCGCCTTCCCTTCGGCGCCAAGGGGGAAGACGGGCTCCTCACCTATTTGTTGCTGACGGACCTCAAAGGCGGCCCCGACGACAGCCACAAACAGCGCATCGTTATCGCGGAAGACGCCACATTCGAATTTGACTCGCTACAGGCGAATTGGCGTGATCTCGGCCTTTATCGCCGCCGTCTGCGCCGCTATTCGGAACGCCATTTCCAGAAGCAAGTGCTTTACAGCCTTCTCAAAATGAATGGCGTCACGGCGATGCCTGACTCGATTTACGAGATTTATACGCAAGAGGCGCTGGCGACATTGCGCCCGCGCCTCGATCCGGTGAATTACTGGTTTGACGCCGCAACGCTGAAGCGTTTGCGCACAAAACAGACGCTCGCAGGCGCGCCCTCTTAGGCGGCTTCTTTTTCGACCTGGGTGAATTCCAGCTCCACCGGCGTCGCGCGGCCAAAGATCGAGACAGCAACCTTAACGCGCTCAGCATCTTCGTCGACTTCTTCGACCACGCCAGAGAAGGATGCGAACGGTCCGTCAGTGACGCGCACATTCTCGCCGATCTCGAACGTGATAGTCGAGCGCGGACGGGTTTCGCCTTCCTCGATAACACCACGAATGCGGTCCACTTCCTTTTGCGGCACTGGCATGGGCTTATTGCCGGAGCCAAGGAAGCCGGTCACCTTCGGCGTTTCTTTGATGAGGTGATAAGTTTCGTCATTAAGCGTCATCTTCACGAGCACATAACCCGGAAAGAAGCGGCGCTCCGTATTGATCTTGCGACCGCGGCGCACCTCGGTGACCTCTTCCGTCGGCACGAAGACTTCCTCGATTAGATGGTCGAGGCCTTTATCCTTCGCGGAGACCTGAATCGATTCAGCGACTTTCTTTTCGAAGTTCGAATATGCGTGAACGATGTACCAGTTGCTCGCCATGCCAGTGATCCGTTTGTTGATTTGTTAGTTGCTGGAGCCGACGCAGTCGATGGGCAGGACGTGACAGACCGTAAACCGCAAGGCCTGGTCCACGCCAAAAAAGAAGAGCGCCATGATCGCCACCATGATCAGCACCATGGTGGTGGAAACCAGGGTTTCGTTTCGCGTCGTCCAGGTGACTTTCGCGGCTTCGTTCCTGACCTGCTGGATGAACTCCATGGGCCCAACGCGTTTTTTCTTTTTAACTTCGGTCGCCTTGCCTTCGATGACCGCAGTTTCGCCAGTCGGTTTCTTCTTTTTCGCCATATCTCGCCGCCTTATATTCCGGGCATTAAGGGCCAAATCCGACGTTCCTCCGGACACAGCTTCTCATGCGCAGGTCCCGCGCTTTGAAGAATCTCCAGAGGATTTCGGAAGACGCCGCCCTAGGTAAACCTTTTCTCGAGCCCGTCAAGGAGGCTGTGGGGCCGAGGCCGAAAATCACTCGCCTGCAGGGGCTTCATTATGGGTCATCAGGGCCTCCCAGGAGCGGGCATAGGGGTTTGTCGCCCCAATAGGACCCTCGAACCAGGGCTGGCCACCCTGAGGCCCAGCCAGCACGTAATTGGAGAGGATGACGCCAGGGAAGGCGTCGGCGAGGGCCTTGTTGATTTCGCGATTTACGCGCCCGCCGCGCTCCCCCCATGTGAAGTCCCGGTAGCTCTCCTGGGTCATCAGGTAGTCTCGCTGGCCATTGCCGTCGTCGCGCCAGGGCCGTCCGAAGTGAGAGCCGCCCTCATAGGCGCCGATAAACCGGACGCCATATTGCTCCCCTTGCGCCTTTGCGCCGCGCCATAATTTGACAACATTGGCGAGCGTGCCTTGCCGGTTCTGGCTGCCGTGAAGAAGGAAATTCTCAAGCGCAGCGAGATCGTTGAAATCGAACTCCGGACCATACTGATTTAAATCGCCAAAGCCCCAATAGGACGCTACGGAAACGCCAAAGCCGGGCGCGTGATCAGCCCAGCGCTCGCCTTTTTTATCCATGTAAGCTTTCGCGGCTTTCAGGGCTTCGCCCGTCTTCTCGACCCAGGCCTCCTGCCCTTCAATAACATAGGTGATGTTCTGTTCACGTCCGGCCCGTTCAAGCGCTGCGTCAACAGCGAGTTTGAAACGCGCCATCAGCGCGCCATAGCCCTCGCGGACACCGTCATTGGGAATGC
>JAUIEG010000630.1 GCA_030428745.1 Alphaproteobacteria bacterium | reverse complement strand
CGTCGTTGAGGTAATGGACTATCTCGAAAGCGTTGCGGCGGAAGACGGGTTCCTCGCCGGTCCCTTCGGCCTCGCCGACATTGCAATCGCGGCGATGTTCCGCTGCATGCGCTATGCGGAATGGGCGCCCGATGCGGCGCGCTGGCCGAAGAGTTGCGCCTGGCTTGCGCGTACGGAAGCAGAGCCGGTCATGGCGAAAGTGACTGAGTGGTCGGACGCGCTGATTACTGCGCCGATCCTTGAGCGTCGGCGGATCGCTGCGGATATCGGCCTTACGCTGACTGAAGAAACCTTCGGGCTCAAACAACCTCGCCGCGCGGCGATGAGTCAGTTATAAACATTGGGCGTCGATGAAGGCTATGGAAAACATCCATATCGTTTTCGGGCATTCGGCGGCGGCTGGCTTGAAAGAAGCGCTTTTGAGCGTTGGAAACATAGAAAAGATTGTTAATTGCTGGGGCGACTATCAGGCTGGTCCCATCGTGGTTTCTTTGGATGAAAGAATTAACTGGCTCTGTGAACACTACTATGGCGTTGGAGGCGATGACCCTGAACTTCGCAATGAGTATATTGAGCGGAACATTGAATTTTCTAAGTTGGCTACAAATGAGAATGTGCAAAAAACAATATGGTATGGCGAACTTTGCGCCAATGAGTATTGTGGGTTTTTGGAGTTCTTGCATCGGGCTGACGGCGAGCGCGGAATGCTTTACACAGTCGAGGTCTGTAAGGCGTTGTCGAAGGAAAACGCTTGTTTAGCATTAGGCGCAGGCAGTGCCCCTCCTGAATATCTTGCGAAAGCCTTGCCTTCGCGTCAGCCTGTAAGTGACGCCGAATACAAATCAAACACGGATTTGTGGCGGCGGCTGCGAAATGAAGGCGCTGAATTGCGCGTGCTCACAAATGACGGGCTCATGTCAGCAGATGAAGATTATTTTGATGAAGCAATGTTAGCTTTTGTCACTCTGACCTATCAGCCGGCAGCGCGGATAGTAGGCAATACGTTGGGGCACGTTGATGGCGTGCGTGAATATTATCAGGGAAACTCCGATATGTTTTACTTTTCGCGCCTCAAGGAATTGCATCGCCAGGGCCGGATAGAATGGCAAGGCAGCTTTGACAGTATGAGGGAGGCGGCTGTGCGTTTGGCGTCATGATCATCGGTCTCGGCAACGATCTCATCGACATCCGCCGCGTGGAAAAGACGCTGGAGCGTCATGGCGAGCGCTTCACCAACCGTATTTTCACGGACGTCGAACAGGCGAAATCCGACCGCCGTCTCAACCGGGCGGCGTCCTACGCCAAGCGATTCGCCGCCAAGGAGGCCTGCGCCAAGGCTTTGGGGACCGGGATCGCCCGGGGCGTTTTCTGGCGCGATATGGGGGTGATTAACCTTCCGGGCGGAAAACCGACCCTCAAACTTACCGGCGGCGCGGCGGAAAGACTGAGGGAAATCACGCCTGAAGGCCATATCCCCGACATTCACCTGACGATCACGGATGACTTTCCCCTGGCTCAGGCCATTGTCATAATCTATGCGCAGGCTAAATAGGGTCTTCCAGTTCCGGGGCGGGCAAAAAGGGTAGCGTGATGTCAACAAGCGAAGAAGGCGGCCAGGTCGCTGGTGAGCCGGCGGCCAAGAAAGACGCTGAAAAGTCCCATGAGGCGCCGATGACCGCCGCCGAAGAGGCGTGGGACCTCCTCAAAACCGTGGTCTTTGCTGTGGCGATCGCGCTTGTCTTGCGCGTGTTGATCTTCCAGCCCTTCAACATTCCGTCCGGATCGATGAAGCCGACTCTGCTTGTTGGCGATTTCCTTGTCGTTTCAAAGCCGACTTTCGGTTATTCGCGCGCGTCGCTCGTTTATCCGTTAACGCGCATCCCGACCCATGGCCGCGTTCTTTCTTTCGCCCAGCCGCAGCGCGGCGATGTTGTCGTGTTCAAAAATCGCAAGGACGGCAACAAGGACTACATCAAGCGCGTGATCGGGCTTCCGGGAGATACGGTGCAAATGCTTGGCGGACATCTCCACATCAATGGCCAGCCGGTGGCGAAGGAACTCATCAACGCAAATGTGCCCGATGTCTGCGGTCCCGGTTACGGCGCCCCGGCCTATCGCGAAACACTCGACAATGGCGTTTCCTATGTGGTGCAGGAATGCGCCGGCGACGAAGGCCATCTCGACAACACGTCCGCCTATCACGTTCCCGCCGGTCATTATTTCATGATGGGCGACAATCGCGACCAGTCACAGGACAGCCGCGTCATTTCCCTTGTGGGCTACATCCCTGAAGACGCGGTCGTCGGCAAGGCGGAACGCCTGTTCTTCTCC
>JAUIEG010000629.1 GCA_030428745.1 Alphaproteobacteria bacterium | reverse complement strand
ATGTTCGCCGCTGACACCATCTCCGAAACCGCCACCGCGAGGATGTAGGGCAGCCCCTGCCCGCCATAGTCGGGATCGAAGGAAAGTCCCTGCCAGCCGCCCTGCTTGTAAACCTCATAGGCTTCCTTGAAGCCCTTGGGCGTCGTCACCGACCCGTCGTCATGACGGGTGCAGCCTTCCTTGTCACCAGAATGGTTGATGGGGTGAAGGACGTTGGACGCCATCTTCGCGCCTTCCTCAAGGATGGCCGAAACAACATCTTCGGAGGCGTCCGCAAAACCGGGCAGGTTCGAATATTTCGAAATCTGCAAGACCTCATTGAGGACAAACTGCATGTCTTTGAGCGGCGCGGTGTAGGTGGTCATGTATGATCCTTAATCTTCAGTGCGGCCTTTATCTGCCTTACGGCCCAGGCGAGTGCGTTTCAGCGGCCATTTTGCCTGCATTGAGAGAGAATTTCACCCATGAATGGCAGCGCCCGGGGTCTGACGGCAAGATTTTATTAAGGACTTCGCGGCGCGGCCTTCAAGACCGGTGCGCATCCAGCATTAAAACGCCTGCCGGTTACCCTGCGTAAAGCATTACGTAAGCATAATTGCGCCCAAAGAGGCGGCCGAAAACGGCCTCCGGACAAGAAAATACGCCCAGACAGGCATCACGAGGAAACGCCCGGGGAACGCTTGCGCCATGACTAAGCAACGGCAGGCCGAAATCGACCGCCTTACCAGCGACCGCGACGCGCTCGCTGCGCTTGTTGATGAGCATGAAATGCTGCTCAACGCCATCCACGCCATGCCGCAGATGTTCTACATCGTCAAAGATGACAAGCTGCTGTTTTGCAACCGTCACCTGGCCGAGTTCTACAACCTCCCCGAGGGGGTGACCGTCTCCGGCACCCCTTGGAGCGAGGTGATGAAGGCGATCCTGACTGCGCATGAGCTGGATGATGAAGTATCGCGCGTCGAGGAGATGAAGACCGCGGTGATCCATAAGATACGTGAGAACGGCCGCTTCCGACGCTCGTGGACCCTTGCGGACGGACGTCACCTCATTATTGAAGGCATGGATTGCGGCGATGGCAGGATCATCATCACCTATAGCGACGTCACTGCGCTCAAAAATGCACAGCGTCGGGCCGAAGCGGCGGAAAAGGCCAAAGCGGCTTTCCTTGCGAATATGAGCCACGAAATCCGCACGCCCATGAACGGCGTTATGGGGATGGCGGAGCTCTTGTGCTCGACGTCACTCGATGACACGCAATCCACCTACGCCTCGACAATCTTGAAATCGGGCGAAGCGCTGCTCACCATTATCAACGATATTCTCGACTTTTCAAAGATCGACGCAGGCCAGTTGAAACTTCATCCAGCGCCGTTCTCCATCGCAGAAGCCGTTGAGGATGTGGCGCTGCTCATTTCCTCCCGCGTCCTTGAAAAAGACCTCGAACTCGCTGTTCGCGTTCAGCCGGACCTGCCGGCGATGTTTGTCGGCGACGCCGGGCGCCTGCGTCAGATCATCACCAACCTCATGGGCAATGCCGCGAAGTTCACAGACGACGGGCATATTCTGGCGGACCTCTCGGGCGAACCCGTTGAAGACGGTTACAAACTTACTTTTAAAATCGAAGACACAGGCGTCGGCATTCCCGCCGAGAAATGCGCCTCTGTCTTCGACAAATTCAGCCAGGTCGATGACTCCGCAACGCGCAAACATGAAGGCACCGGTCTCGGTCTCGCCATTTCCGCGTCGCTTGTTGAACTCATGGGCGGCCAGATCGGCGTCAACAGTAAAGAAGGCGAAGGCTCGACCTTCTGGTTCTCGATCGTTCTTCCCGTTCACGAGGGCGAAGAAAAACCCGCGCTTGCGCCCGTCGATCTTTCCGGCGCACGCCTCGCCGTCATCGATGACAATGCCGTCAACCGGAGAATCCTCAAGGAACAGCTCGCGAGCTGGGGCTTTGAGTGCGCTCTTTATAAAAACGCACAGGAGGGCCTCGTTGCGCTTCGAGATAAGGAGACCGGCAAACCCGACTTGTTAATTCTCGATCACCACATGCCCGGCATGACCGGCGCCGATCTCGCCATGGTGCTGCGCGCAGATCCCGCCCTCAACGATATGCCCATCATCATGCTCACTTCCGTGGATGAGGCCGCAGGCGGCGCCGGGTTTATGTCCCTCGGCGTCAACGCCCATCTCACCAAGCCGGCTCGCGCCACTCGTCTGTTTGAGACCATTGTACGCGTGCTTCATGAAAAGCCAGACGCGGAACAAAGCAAGCCGGCTACGCCCGAAGCGGAGCCGCCGGCCCAGCCAGCGCCCATGGCAGCGCAACCG
>JAUIEG010000018.1 GCA_030428745.1 Alphaproteobacteria bacterium | reverse complement strand
GCCCTCCCAAGTATAGGGGAGCCCTACAATCACCATCCCATGATGCAAAAGCGTTGTATGGAAAGACGTGATCGTCGTTTCTTGCCCACCATGCTGGCTCGCCGTGGATGTAAACACGCTCCCGACTTTTCCCACTAGCGCACGCGACATCCAGAGCCCGCCGGTCTGGTCCAGGAAATTTCGCATTTGCGCGGCCATATTGCCGAACCGTGTCGGCGTGCCGAAAATGATGGCGTCGTAATTTCCAAGCTCCGCTGGATCGGCGATGGGGGCGTCCTGATCAGTTTTAATCCCGGATTCGGCGGCGACCTTTTCTGGCACCAGCTCCGGCGTGCGCTTTATATCTACGGAAACGCCGGAAACCGACGCAGCGCCTTCTGCAACGGCTTTGGCCATTTGTTCAATATGGCCATAGCTCGAATAATAAAGCACCAGAACCTTCGTCACCTTTTTCTCCTTATCCAATCATCACGAATGGTTTCGTATTTCACACGACGCCGGCCAATCCTGGTAAAGGAGGACGAAAACGCCCGCCCTTCTGTTATCGGGCCGCGCTAGAAGCGCACCGTCAGATCGACACCCCATCGCATGGGCTGCGCCTTGAACAGAAATCCGCCCGGAGAATACTCGGTATTATACTCTTCGTCGAACAAGTTTCTTGACCAGAACATTAGTGACCACTGGTCATTCGTTATACCCGCGCGAAGATTGACGAGATCAACGGGATCGCGCTCTACCGGGAACGCATCCAGCGCAAGCTCAGGCGCGCTGAACGGAATTGTAAATGTAGTGTCCCCAAGACGGTTGTAGTCAACGCGGATGAGCGCATCGAGATCGCCCCATAGCGGCGCGCGATATTCAGCGCCGACATTGATCGTATATTCCGACACCAGCGGCGCCGCAGCCCCGATCGCAACTGGGTCCGGGAACTCCGTGATTTCGCTATCTGTATAGCCGAAGCCGGCGTTGAACATGAGATTGTCGGTCAGGTTGGCGTTCAGCTCGACATCAAAACCTTTGTACTCCACCTCGTCGATATTGCCGAGATTTTGCGTTGAGTTCGCGGCGATAAAGACAAAGAAATAGGTGCCTTCAGCTTTTGTGAAGTAGCCGCTGGCGTTGAGATTGACGCGGCCATCCATGAAGCTCGACTTGAAACCGGCTTCATAAGTATTCGCGGTTTCCTGATCGAAGAGATCGCCTACATTGAAAAAGCCGCTGGCGTCCGCCAGCCCGCCAACGCCGGTCTGGTTAAAGCCGCCGCTGCGGAAGCCGCGGCCGTAGCTTGCAAACAGCGTCAGGTCGTCCGTCGGCGTGTACCGCAAAACCGCCTGCGGCTGCCAGTCGTCCCATGTATTCTCTCTGACAACGCCGGTGCCGCATTCAGGACCTGGTGCGCATGGCAGGAACGCCGCCGGTGTGAGCGTCGTATTCTCGCGCTTGTCATGGTCGTAGCGAAGGTTCAGCGACAATTCGAGATTATCCATGATGTCAAAGGATGTATTGAGATAAACCGCCCAGGCGAACTGGTCCTGACTATCAGCAAGGAACGTCAGCTGTGGATGCGCGGGATCTGTGCTTGGCGTACGATAGACAGGTATCACGCCGGCGCCGGTGTCAATCTGGTTGCCCGTCGAGATATAACGATCCGTAACGTAGATTTGGCCGCCCGCCATCCAGCGGAAGCGATTGTCGGATGGTGAGGTAAAGCGAAGCTCCTGGGTGAAGGTCTCAACATCGAGAAACTGGGTTTGGCTGAAGTTGAAGCCGACCCGGTTAATGGGAAAAGGCCCGAAGGGATCGAACGGATAGCCATCGCCGGTCAGCAATTCTTCGACACTGTTGAAGCCCGTGATCGACGTGAACTCGCCATAGCCTGTCCCATACGTCAATTTCAGCGACGCGTCGTAGATATCCCGCTCATTCACACCGGAGTTGTTCAGATCGATCGGACGATCGGTAAAATTCGGGTTGTTGAAATTCGGGTCCGCGAAATCGGGAATTACATAGTAAAGCGCGCGCGTATCGAGAATATCTGCGGACAGACGCAAATCAGCGCTGAAATTTTCCGTTGGCTCAAACAGGAAAGAAACCCGTGCATTGAGGTCCTCGACAGGGTCGACATTTTTCTCGGCGCTCGCGTCAACGGTATTGACGTTTGTGAGGTGCCCTTCGGTATCGAAATAGGAAATCGCCCCACGCATATAGAAATTCTCGGCGAGCGGCACGTTAAGCGCGCCCTGTAACTTGTAACCAGGTCCCGATTCATAACCTGCGGTGAACTTTCCTTCGAACTCATCGCTTGGTTTTTTCGTTGTGATGACGATCGCGCCGCCGATCGCATTGCGACCGTAAAGCGCGCCCTGCGGACCTTTCAGCACTTCGATTTGTTCAATGTCGATCAGCGCCTGATTGAATTGCGCCGGTTGCGTCATCGGCACGCCATCGACGACAATGGCGGCGGAAGGCTCGCTGTTGCGCGCCTGTGAGATGCCGCGAATGACAAGAAAGCTTGTGCCGGCATTTTGAGTTTCAACGAAAGTTACGTTCGGAACCTGCGCTATGAAATCTGCGGGTCTTTCGATGCCGCGGTTTTGAATTGCAGTCGAATTCAAAACCGTCACCTGCGCCGGCACATCCTGAATCGACTCATCGCGCCGCCGCGCTGTGACAACGATCTGGTCGCCTGACGCCGCGGCGCGAGCCGCGTCTTCACCGGTTCCAGCTTGTGCGAAAGCCAATGTCGGCGCGCATAACGTCGCCAAGGCTGTGGCGCGCAGCAGCGCGCGCGCATATCTCGATGCAATGCCCATCCCAATTCCTCCCGTAAATCATCGTTTTTCGCCGGGCGGTTTGCCGCCTCTTCCAGCCAACGATTCTCAATAGCGACATGGTAAAACTTCGTAGATCGAAGTCAAGTTCGATATACGAAAACTCAAAACGGGCGCAAAAGGACAGTGGCGAAGGCCTTCGCCCTCCTTCGCCACAGCACGCAACGCTTCAGTCGCTGCTGAGAGAGCGGGTAATGTAGGGGTGGCGAGAAAGGGCCGTCTGTATTTCAGACGCGGCGCGGCGCAGGACCGGCACATGAGCGCTGATCAGCTCTTCGACCGAGATGCGTGTCGTCGATGTGGAGCAATTGATAGCCGCAACGATCCGCCGCTCACGGTCGAACACCGGGGTGGCGACGGAAACGATGCCATAATCGAGCTCATCAAGAGCGGCGGCATAGCCATCCTCCCTAACGCGCGCGAGAACTGACCTCAATTCTTCAGGTGACGTGATCGTACGCTCAGTAAACCGCGGCAGATCATCTATCGCGAAATAGTCTTCAATCGCCTCTTCGCCCTGAAAGGCCAGCAACACCTTGCCGAGCGAGGTTGCATGCGCAGGGAATCTGGTCCCGACATTGGCGCTGAGGCGGATCGGTCGCAGCGTCGAAACATGCGCCACATAAAGAACGTCGCGCCCCGACAGCACCGCCATGGAAGAGCTGTCGCCCGTTTCATCCCGCACGGCCTGAAGATAGGGAAGCGCGACGGTTTCGAGATTCATGGATGAAATATAGGACCACCCAAAGGCAAGGACTTCAGGGCGCAGCAAAAACCGGCGTCCATGCTTGGCCACATAACCCAGTTTCACGAGCGTATTGAGACAACGGCGCGCCACTGCAGGGCTCAAATTCGTGACCGCCGCCACTTCACTGAGCTGCATTTCCGGCCGGCTCTGGTCGAACGCACGCAGAACGGAAAGACCCCGCTCAAGCGTCGAAAGATATTCCGGCTCCTTGTCGGAGTTTTTGGCCCTTGCCATCGTCGGCGCCTCAAAGACTTGCGCCGTGGCTTATCGTGCTCCGGCCGCGAAATCCAGCATTGTGCGCTTTCGGCTGGCTACTCCGCAGCGTCCTTGGCGGAACGGCGACCGAGAATTTCGCCATTATGCTCGCCAAGCGTCGGCGGCGCTTTCACCTCTGTCGCGCGCTCGCCGTCAAAGGACAATGGCGAACGCACCGTGCGAAACTCACCCATTTCCTCATGGGTGTCTTTCAGCTCCAGCTGGAGGTGCTTGGCCTGCGCACTCTCCAGAACTTCAGGCGGATTGCGCAAGGGTGAGTGCGGCACCTCCCCTTCCGACAGGCGCGCGCACCATTCATCCAGCGAACGGGTTTTGAAGATCGGCGCCAGAAAATCATTCACCTTATCGTAGTTCTCAATGCGGGCGGCGCGGTCGGAAAACTCCGGCCGCTGAAGCATATCCGGCTGTTCGACAGCCTTCGCCAGGTTTTCCCAGAATTTCGGCGGCGACGACATGTGCAGCGCCAGCCAACGACCATCGCTGCATTCAAATACATATGACTGGGAAACATGGGGGCGGCTGTAAGGCCCCATAATCTCACCGGCGGAAAGATAGTGCGTAAAATCATCGAGATTGAAGTGACACATCGCTTCAAACATCGATGTTTCGACGAGGCGCCCTTTGCCGGTTTGTCCGCGCTCGGTCAGTGCTGCAAGCACGCCGAAGGCCGCATAAAAACCGGTGACTGCGTCAGCAATCGCGGGCCCAACAACGCGGGGATGTTCAGGATTGACGAGGAGCCGCAAAAAACCGCTCGCGGCCTGCGCGACGCTGTCAAAAGCAGGGCGTTCCTTGTCCGGACCATCAGGACCGAAACCTGATATCGAGCAGTACACAAGGCGCGGATTGATTTCCTGAAGACGTTCGAAACCAACATTGAGGCGATCGGCGACGCCCGGACGAAAATTCTGGATAAACACATCTGCATCGGCGACAAGCCCGTCCAGCGCTGCAAGATCATCGGCGTCTTTAGTGTTCAGCGTTATGCTGCGCTTGTTGCGATTGTATGTCTGAAAATGCGGACTGTAGAGCTCGCCTTTGAAGGCGCGAAACGGATCGCCTGTTCCGGGCTGTTCGATCTTGATCACATTGGCGCCGAGATCGGCCAGCAACATGCCGGCCGCAGGCCCGGTGATGAAGGTGCCCATTTCAAGCACGGTGATGTCTTTGAGCACTTTGACCATGGGGCCGCTCCTAAAGGCTTCGGGCGTTTGAGGCGCCGCGCCGCAACAAAGCATGCGTAACGGAGCTTTGCGCGCTTCAGGAAGGGCTTGGTCCTCAAAATCCGGCGTTATCCTTGACATCGCTATAGAAAATTCGAATAACGAAGACAAGTTCGGAATGCGAAATAATTTGCGCTCAGCACGATGCGCATGGCAGGACGGCCCATAAACATGCGATTTCACCTGAGGGGCGTTCGCGCCCGGCTCAGATGAAAGGACCAGAACAATGCGCATCGGAAAGCAAGATAATCCCTATAGCGCGATTTCCACGTCAACGTCGGAACGAATTTACGTCAGAGGGCGCGATCTCTGTGACGACATCATCGGCAAGCTCGATTTCACGAGCTATTTCTGGCTGCTTGTCACCGGACAAGAACCCACGCCAACACAAAAACGGTTCGCCGACGCGGTCCTCGCCGCGATCGCTGAACACGGTCTGGTGCCGAGCGTTGTCGCTGCGCGCATGACCTACGCCGCTGCGCCCGAAGCGTTTCAGGGCGCCGTCGCCTCGGGGTTGTTGGGGTGCGGCTCCGTCGTATTAGGCAGCGCCGAAATCGCCGGGCGTTTTCTCGCCGATATTGTCGCCGACGGCGACGATGTGGACGCCGCCGCAGAACGCGCCGTTAAAAAATTACGTGAGACCAAGACGCCGGTGCCGGGATTCGGCCACCCCTTGCATGCGGACGGGGATCCGCGCGCCCATCGTCTTCTCGCTATGGCGCGCGAAGAAGGCGTGGCCGGCGCTCACATCCGTGCGCTTGACGCTGTCAGCAACGCCATCCCGAAAGTCATCAACCGGTCCCTGCCCATCAATGTGAACGGCGCTATTCCGGCGGTCATGCTGGATGTTGGTTTTCCGCTCGGCGCACTGAAAGGCATTTCACTGCTCGCCCGCACAGCGAGCCTGATCGGCCACCTTCAGGAAGAAACAGAACGGCCTATCGGCTTCATCCTTTCAGGAAAAGCAGCCGAGGCGATCAGCTATGACGGACCGGACGTAAAATAAAAATAAAGGAGACGCCCATGACATTGCTGCCAACATCACTTGTCGGATCGTATCCACAGCCGGACTGGCTGATCGACAGGGAAAAACTGGCCGGGCGCTTTCCGCCACGCGTGCGTGTCAACGAATTATGGCGCGTTGCGCCGGAATGGCTTGATCAAGCGCAGGACGATGCGACGCTCCTCGCCATCCGCGACCAGGAGCGCGCGGGCCTCGACATCCTCACTGATGGCGAAATGCGCCGTGAAAGCTATTCCAATCGCTTCGCTACAGCACTGAACGGCGTTGATCTCGACAATCACGGCGAAGCCCTCGACCGCAGCGGCCATCCCAACCCGGTCCCGCGCATTACCGGCAAGATCAAGCGGCGACATTCGGTGCAAGTGCGCGATGTACAATTCCTGCGCGCCAATACGGATAGGCAGATAAAAATCACCGTGCCCGGCCCGTTCACCATGTCGCAACAGGCGCAGAACGATTTCTATGATTCCGAAGCGGAAATGGCGCTGGATTACGCCGCCGCCGTCAACGAAGAAATCAAGGACCTGTTTGAAGCCGGCGCCGACTATGTGCAGATCGACGAGCCTTACATGCAGGCGAGGCCGGAAAAAGCGCGCGACTATGGTCTCGACGCGCTCAACGCTGCGCTCGACGGCGTGAAGGGAAAGACAGCGGTTCACATCTGCTTCGGCTACGCCGCGATCATTCATGAAAGACCGGAAGGGTATTCTTTCCTGCCGGAATTGTCAGAATGTTGCGTCAATCAGATTTCCATCGAAACGGCGCAATCAAACCTGGACACATCTGTGCTGGAGAGCCTGCGTGGCAAAACCGTTATTCTCGGCGTGATTGACCTGTCGACAAATGAAATTGAAACGCCCGAAACGGTGGCGAGCAGAATCCGGCGCGCCCTTCCCCATGTCGACGCCGATAAGGTCATCGTTGCGCCTGACTGCGGCATGAAATACCTGCCGAGGGAAGTTGCGTTCGGAAAAATGAAAGCAATGGCCGACGGCGCCAAAATCGTCAGAGCCGAATTATAACCGGGGAAGACGCGGCGCGCTGACAGTGTCAACGCATGTCCTGTCCCACTGGCGGCATTTTGCTTCAGGAAACGAAGGAAACGCCCATGCAGCCAACTTCGAACAATCCGCAAACACTGCTGGAAAGCATCTATGCGTTTTGCCAGCAGAACGGGATGGCGGAGTCGACTTTCGGCAGGCGCGCCGTCAATGACGGCAAATTTGTCTCGCGCCTGAAGGACGGGTCGCGCCTTCGGCCCGAGACATGGAGCCGGGTCGCCAAGTTCATCACCAAACATGGCGGCGACGCGCCCCCTGTCCCTGAACCGGGCCTCCTCCAAACACTGCCAGGCGGAGAGCCAACTGCCGCAATCGATACATCCTCCGAGAAAAATTTCCGGTTCTTCGATAACCGCCAAAAATACCTGATGTTCGTCAACACATGCAGTGAAAAGGACATCGTCGCGAAACGCGCAGGTATGGAATTATCCTTCATCCAACCAGCGCCGCCCGCCATTCGTATGTTTGACGGCGGCATCGGCGATGGGACAGTGCTGGCGAAACTCCTGCGCGAGATGCACGGCCGCTTTCCGACCATGCCGTTTTATGTCTCCGGCAAAGAGATCAGCCTTGAAGATATTCGTCTCGCGCTGGGAAAAATGGCCGATCGGTTGTTTGAGCATCCCGCGACCGTGCTTGTGTTCACCAACATGTTCTATTCCGAAGCGCCATGGCTGACGCCAAAAAACCCGGCCGCAAAGAAGGCGATGGTCTGGAAAGAGCTCGCCCTTAAAGGCGTCACCGCACATGATTTTGACCGTCAGATCGCGGAACTCGATAATTTTCTGACAGATAACTGGCAGGCGCGCCATAGCCCCAAAACGGGCAATCCTATTTACGAACACCCCACTGTGCTTGTCCTTTATCGTGAGGATTACCGCTTTTTGTTAAACGACGTCATTCCGAAACCGGAAACAGCGAAAGCGGATTTCGACCTCGTCCTGGCGTCACAGCCTTATCGCCTGCGCGTGCCGGCGGCGTTCAAAGCGAAAAATGTTATTGCGCCGCTCGCGCGCGCCCTGAGACCCAGCGGACGGCTACTCGGCATTCACTCTTATGGGCGCGACCCGGGCATGGAAATCATCAACAAGATCTGGCCCGACGACAACCCGTTTACATCCAACCGGCATGACATTCTTCGCGCTCTGAAAGACGAGCTTGGCGACGAAGTCGACGAGTTCGACTTCAACGCCTTTTCCGATGACCGCTCCATCTTTCAATACAAGATGCACACACTGCCAACAGAAGTGGATTCCAGCATCGGCACATCCACGCTCTATGCGGCCTGGAATGACGCTGTTTATGTGGCCCAGATTGAAGACGACCGGTTGGAAGAAATTCCCGACGGCGTCGATTACCTTCAGTCGACAAGAGAGGTCTTGAGAAAATATGGCGGCCTCTGGTTCAATGACGAATCCTATGTCGTGTCGAGAACAAAGCGCGCGTAAAACAAAATTTAAATAGGGCGGCTTCAAGGAGAAGATGATGACTACAGCCGGACGTTTCCTGACGACTCACGTAGGCAGCCTGCCGCGGCCTGAAAGGCTCATCGAAATCATTTTCGCGCGCGAGGACGGCCTGCCGCTTGAGCCGGAAGCGGTCGAACGGGAAATCGAGGCCGCTGTGCGCGACGTGGTTGCGAAACAGGCAAAGGCCGGCGTCGACATTGTCAATGACGGTGAAATGTCAAAACCGAGCTACGCCACCTATATTAAGGATCGCCTCGCTGGTTTTGGCGGGGCCGGGAATTCTTACGTCTTCCAGGATATCGAGGACTTTCCCTCTCTTAAAAAGCGCATCTTCGATGACCCTGGACGCAAGCACCGCAAGACGCCCGCCTGCAACGGCCCCATCAGCGTAAAAGACATGGAAGCCCCGGCGAAAGACGCCTCTCGCCTCAAAGCCGCCACAGCCGAACATGGCGATGTGAAACCTTTCATGAGCGCCGCCTCGCCCGGCGTCACCACTCTCTTTTTCGGCAATGAATATTACGACAGCCACGAAGATTATCTCTTCGCCGTCGCTGAAGGGTTGCGCCATGAATATGAAACAATCGCGGCGGCGGGCATCACGCTGCAAATCGACTGCCCCGACCTCGCCATGGGCCGGCATACACAATACGCCCATCTCGACCTTAAAGGATTCCGTGACCGTATGGCCCTGCATGTCGAGGCGTTAAATCAGGCCGTCGCCAATATTCCCGCCGAGCAACTGCGCATGCATATGTGCTGGGGCAATTATCCCGGACCTCATCATTGCGACGTGCCGTTCAAAGATATTATCGACATCGTCTGGCGGGCCAAACCGCACGCCATTCTCTTTGAGGCAGCCAACCCTCGGCATGCGCATGAGTACGAACTATTCGAAAGCGTGAAACTACCTGAGGGCAAAGTGTTGATTCCGGGTGTGATCGAATGCCAGTCAAATTACATAGAACATCCCGAGCTCGTGGCGCAGCGCATCGCACGCTATGCGCATCTCGTCGGCCGCGAAAATGTCATGGCCGGCGTGGACTGTGGATTTTCAATTCATGCGGGTTCAGGCGGCGTCGATCCCAGTGTCGCCTTTGCAAAGCTTGGCGCATTAGCGGAGGGCGCCGCGCTCGCAACGAAGCAGTTCTGGCCTTAGTGCGCCACAGAAAAGCCGCCGCGCCATTGTTCACAGCGCGGCGGCCAGATAACGCAACGATTTGTCGCTTTATTAGTCGTCCATCTTGGTCTTGG
This sequence comes from Alphaproteobacteria bacterium, assembly GCA_030428745.1. Taxonomy (GTDB): domain Bacteria; phylum Pseudomonadota; class Alphaproteobacteria; order Caulobacterales; family Parvularculaceae; genus Hyphococcus. The sequence goes on along the minus strand of JAUIEG010000018.1, from coordinate 3,604 downwards.
CTTCGTGGTGACGGGCCGCATAGACGGACTTCAGCACGGGAGCGTTTTCGATTTGCTCCTCGGTTGCATTGATGACAATGCCGCCGTCGCCTTCTTCAATACCAAGCAGATCATAGTTCACTGCGTATTTTTTACCGGCGCCGATTGAGCCAATAACGCTCTCTTGCAGTACGACAAACGGAATATCGCCTTCGGCAGTAACAATCAGGTCGTTGACCACCGCATCATCATCTTCGCCTTCAGTGCTGACAAGATCAGCTTTGGCGCCGATGACTTCTGAAGCAAGGCGGTAATCGTTGAAACCTTCCTGCTTGAACTCAACAGCCGTCGAAGCGCTCTCTTCGGTAATGGCCGCCGAAACATAGGCTTCATCGTGGTCTTTATAGGTAAGCGAGACCTGATCGAACGGAATGAGGCCCTTAGCGCCGCCCCACCCAAAAACGCCGCCCGTCAGGTAAACGACATGGCTGGCTTTGCCGTCGGGGCCGATAAGGATGTCATCGACGCGCGCAACGCGCTCGCCGCCAACACCCACAATGCCTTCACCAAGGATTTCTTTCACGCTCATATCGGACGCAGTAAGCGTAAGCTCTTGCACCATGGCGGCTTCGGTTGTCGCCTTAACGCTCTTTTCCATCTTCTCGCCGGCAAATGCGCCTGTCGACGCCGCCAGAGAGATCGCTGCGGTTGTGATCATCAATTTTTTCATAATAGTGCCTCCATATTCAGAGTTTGCAAAAGGGTATGCCTCGCCAACATGCCCGCGCGTAGATCGTTCCTTATGGTTAACCGCAATTCATGCGATGGAATAAAAACAAAACGCGCCTTGTGAGGCGCGTTTCATTATTGAAATCAAAATGCAGCTGGCGTGCTTACACCGTGTTCGGTGATCCATCCCGGCTCAGGATCACCCAAAGCGCATGAATAATGCCCGGGATGTACCCAAACAATGTGAGAATGACATTGATCCAGAACTGGGTTGTGATGCCCACCTGCATAGCGACGCCGACAGGCGGAAGAAGAACGGCGATTATTATTCGAAGAATATCCATGAGAAGCTCCTAAGTTATTTCGAGTCGGTATCGACAAGAGTGGCGGTGACGCCAAGCATCGACATAACACTGATAAAGACAAGCAAGATCGTTTCTGTGATCATTGTTCAGCTCCCTTTGGTTTAAAAACACCGCCTGGCGCCGTACGTTCCCCACATTCCCGCCATAAATGAAAACGGCCCCTTAAAAGGGGCCGTTTTACAAGGCGTGAGGGTTACCGCCATGGCCAGCTCTAAGAACCATCGAGTTCATCAGCAGCGTCTTCAATATCATCGCCCATGTCATTCACGGCGTCATCAACGGATTCGGCCGCGTTTTCCAAAGGTCCGTCATTTTGATCTTCGATGAAGGCGAAAATCAGGATACCGACGACCACAGCGCCGACCAATCCGAGAATAGTATTACGGGTCATATTTTTCTCCTTGAGAGTTTGGCACATATACACACGCCAGACCGCAAGGTTCCCGCGGCTTACAAATGAGCGCGGGAAAGAGACAGGTAGATAAAAGCTGAATAAGCCGCCGTGAAAATCAATATCGCCCCCGCCCCGAGAAGAGCACGCGCTCTGATGATGCGAACGCTAGCCGCCTTCGCCACATCGGTGACTGCGTTCGCGATTTCCTCCGACAAAATTTCCTTCTTGAAGGACGACAAGGCGATGGCGTGCCGGGTTCCGGGCTGTGACGTCGCTTCAAGCGCTTTTTCATAGGCCCGCTCAAAGACGATGCCTGCGATAAATTCCTTCAGGGCTGCTGTCGGTTTCCATTTATGGCTCCGAACGAGCATAACGCCGCGCCACAAGAGCGGCGAAAAAAGCCATGCATCGCGTAAGGCGAAAGCCGCCGTCACCACGATAACGATGGCTCGAAACCCTCGCCCTGTCAGGTCTCCCATAGCATGAAGCGTAAATAACCCTGCGACAATGCTGGTTTTCCAGAGCAGCGAGACAGTCACGCGCTGCACACGTTGCCACACAACGGCTGTTGTTTCCCGGCTAAGATCTTCTATGGCGCTGATTTTCGCAATTTCGATCGCCTGATCGACCTTGCTTTTGACGGCCCTGTTCATCACGGAGCGCCCGACCTTCACGCCCCCGATCACCGCCGTCGCCGCAAAGAGCGCCGCCCTCAGCCACACGGGCGGCTCTCCACGAGAGCGACGGAATGGGAAGGTCGGGATAAAAAGGCCATAAATATCTTGGGTTGCTTCAACTTTCCGGGTGATGAGAAGACATTACATATAAGAAACCGTAAGCTGGAACCAAGTTCCGTTCGGGATGTTCTTATAGCGCAATTGTTAAAATTGGAGGTTGTCATGCTTGGTTGGGCTTTGACTTTTCTTGTTGTTGCGCTGATTGCCGCTTTTTTAGGCTTCAGCGGCGTTGCAGCGGCTTCCGCTGGCATCGCGAAAATTCTTTTTGTGGTTTTCCTTGTGCTGTTTATCGCGGCGATGGTGTTCCGCGCCCTCAGAGGCAGATCGCCTGTTTAGCGCAAAAAGCCTGTTTGTAATCTAAAAAAGCCGCCGCACGAGATGCGGCGGTTTTTTTGTGCCCTGGGAGTTTCTGGGGGAACTATCGGAATCCTGTGTTGTTTCCCGGGCGATTGCGGATTTCGGCTCGCCCCGTCCCGAAGGCTCGCAATCTCAAGACGCCCAAACGGCCCGCATCGCGAAACACTCGCCCCAGTGCTCGCGGTACGGGTCGTTTTTTGTTTCAGGCCAGGAACTTCCGATTAAGATGCCGTGTTGATGAAATAGGTCATTGGAGCATGTTTTCATGGGAAAAGTCCCTTCAGCAGACGCCTATGGGCGCGTTATCGTCACCTATGGCCGCAGCTTAATGTCGCTTGTGGCGGCGCAAAGCCTCGCCAAGCATGGCCTTGATGTTATCGGCTGTGACAGTGTCGATATGACAGCGCTTCATTTCTCCAGATATTGCAGAACCTATTTCACGCATCCGGCGCCGGAAGATGATGAAGATGCCTATATGGAGTATATGTGCTCCATGTTGGAGCAGCACAAACCCGACAATGGCAAACCTTATATTTTGATGCCGCTGTTCGACAACGCACGCATACTGGCCCGCCGCAAAAGCGAGCTTCCGGACTTTGTGACGCTAGCCGCGCCAGACGCGAAATCAATCGGCTTCGTTTACCCAAAAGATAACCTTGTCAGAACCATGAAAGACTTTCCGGAGATCGCGCCGGACAGTGCAGTAATTTCAAATATGGATGAGTTGCGCAGCGCTGCAGATAAATTCGAGTTTCCACTGGTGCTGAAACCGGCGGAAGGTGTTGGAGGCCGCGGCGTAAGTTTCGTCGAGACGCTCGCCGAACTTGAAGACGCCGCATCGTCGCTGGCCCCAACCGAAGATGAGCCGCTCATCTTGCAGGAGACCGCGCCTGGAGAGGACTTTTGCATGACGGCCCTCGCGCATAATGGCGAAATCTGCGCAGCGATGGCGTATCGGAATCTAGAGACTTTTCCCCAAAAGTCCGGCGCCGGAACCGTGAGGGAAACAGTCGACCACGCTCCTTTTATGGAAGCAACGCAAA
>JAUIEG010000628.1 GCA_030428745.1 Alphaproteobacteria bacterium | reverse complement strand
CGACGGCGTCGCCCCGCCGACCCTCAACCTCGATAACCCCTCGGTGGCGACGCCCATCAATCTTGCCGCCAAAGAGGCGGTCAAAAAGCCGATTAATGTGGCGTTATCCAATTCCTTCGGTTTTGGCGGCACAAACGCCTCTCTGGTGATGCGGCGCGTTGACGGCTAAACTCCCCTATGAATCGAGCGGGAGCTGGCGGGAGACGGGATGTCCACTAGGGATCAGGCAAGGCGCGCCCAGCGTAGAATAAGTCAGCGTGGGGGCGCGGTGAAAAGCTTTCTCTTTTTTATCGGCGGGCTTGGCCTTCTGGCGGCCATTGCGCTCGGGGTGGGCGGCTATCTCGGCTATCGCGAGGCGGTGAAGCCCGGCCCCTTGCGCGAGAACGCGATTGTCCTCTTGCCGCCGGGAAGCGCCGTTTCGACCATCGCGCACCAGCTGGACGACCAAGGCGTCATCGAGCATCCGGAAATCTTCATCGCCGCTGTCCGCCTTCGCGGCGTGCAGAGCGAAATCAAGGCGGGCGAATATGAGATCCCGGCGCGCTCAAGCGTGATTGAAATCATCGATCAGCTGCGTGAAGGCAAAAGCATTCTCCATTATTTTACGGCGCCGGAAGGGCGCACCACAGCGCAGATCATCCGCCTCCTGAGCGAGAACGAAGTTCTTGAAGGCGACATCACGATTGAACCGGGCGAGGGTGAGCTCTTGCCGGAAACCTTCGCCTTCACGCGTGGTGAAACGCGGGATAATCTCGTGCGCCGGATGATGAAGGATCAGGATGCGCTGATCGAGGCGCTTTGGGACGACCGCGCCACGGAGCTTCCTTTTTCGACGCCGGCCGAAGCGATCATTCTCGCTTCCATCGTTGAAAAGGAAACTGGCGTCGCCGAAGAGCGTCCGCGCATTGCCGCCGTTTTTGTGAACCGGCTTAAAAAGGGCATGCGGCTGGAATCCGATCCGACCATTATTTATGGCCTGACGGGCGGAGAGCCCCTGGGCCGCGGCATTCGCCTGAGCGAACTGCGCGGCGAAACGCCTTACAATACTTATGTTATCCGGGGACTGCCGCCGACGCCCATCGCCAATCCTGGCGAAGCGTCGATTGCGGCCGTCCTGAACCCGGCGGACACGGACGATCTGTTTTTTGTCGCCGACGGAACCGGCGGCCACGCTTTCGCCGCCACCTTGCGCGAACACAACGCCAATGTTTCGGCCTGGCGCAAGGTGGAGCGTGATCGCGCAGCGCAGGAACGCGCGACGAAGGGCGGCAAATGACAGGCAAACTCTCCTCCATGACCGGCTTTGCGCGCGCTGAAGGCGCGCATGAGGGCTGGCGCTTCATCTGGGAAGTGCGTTCGGTCAATGGCCGCGGTCTTGAATGGCGGGCCCGCCTTCCCGCGGGGTTTGACGCCCTCGATCCGGAAATGCGCAAGCTTGCAAAACAAAAACTGGCGCGCGGCACGCTCAATATCGGTCTGACCCTCAACAAGGACGGGCAAGACGCCGGCTATACGATCAACGAAGCGATGCTCGACAACGCGGTCGCCATGATCGAAAAAATTCGCCTGCGGATTGATTGCGCGCCGCCGCAGGCTGAAGGCTTGCTGGCGCTCAGGGGCGTCATTGAGCAGGCCGAAGACGAGATGAGCGAGGAGACCCGCAAAGAGCTTTCGGCCGCGCTCCTCACATCCTTCGCTGAAGCGCTGGACGGGCTCGCCGCCGCCCGCCGCAAGGAAGGCGCCGCCATGGGCGCGGTGCTCGCCGGGCATTTTGACACGATCGAACAATTGACCGCTGCGGCCGCGGCGAACGCCGCCGCCATGCCCGCGGCCATCCGCGACCGCATTTCTGCGCAATTGACGGAATTGCTGGACGGCGCCGTGCCGGAGGAACGGCTTGCGCAGGAGGCGTCCCTCCTTGCGATTAAGGCCGATGTGCGGGAGGAGCTCGACCGGCTTTCCTCTCATATAGGCGCGGGCCGCGCGCTCCTCGCCAAATCGGGCCCTGTGGGCCGCGACCTCGATTTTCTGACGCAGGAGCTCAATCGCGAGGCCAATACCCTCTGCTCCAAGGCCCAGGACATGGAGCTGAAGCGCATCGGCCTTGACCTCAAGCGCGTGATCGATCAGGTCCGGGAGCAGGTTCAGAATATCGAATAGGGAAGACGAGATGATCGGCGGCGATCTCAAAGTGGCCCGCAGGGGCCTGATGTTCATCCTGTCGAGCCCGTCGGGCGCCGGCAAAACGACGCTGGCCGAACGGCTCCTGACCAAGGACGGGGAGATGGTGCTGTCGATCTCGGCGACCACGCGCCAGCGCCGCCCGGGCGAAGCGCACGGCAAGGAC
>JAUIEG010000627.1 GCA_030428745.1 Alphaproteobacteria bacterium | reverse complement strand
TCCATCCCCTTTCCCGCGAGATCGCACCAGTTTTTTCCAACTCACGTAAGACACGGTTGATATGAACAAAACTAAGCCCGAGCGCGTCGGCAAGCATCGCCTGGCTGACCGGCATGTGAAAGCTGTCGCCAGACCCCTCGCCCGAAATCACTGCTCGTCTGTGAAGCTCGATCAGAAGATGCGCCACGCGTTCCCGCGCTGACCGCCGACCGTTTCTAACGATCTGTTCTCGCAGGATCGCTTCTTCCTGCAAAGCACACCACCAGAAAGCCGCACCGGCGCGGCCTTTTTTATCAAAGATAGAGAGAATTTCGCGCCGCTTTATCTCAAGTACTTTGACCTGATTCAGCGCCAGTACGGAATGGTCCGCCCCACTACTGACGAAAACCTGCAAGTCATATACGTCGCCGGGCAGCATGAAATTCAAAATCTGGGAGCGCCCATCCTCCAAAGAGATATAACGCGCCGCCCAACCTGACGAGACGATGAAAGCGTCGCCCGGATCGTCGCCGCGCGATACGATTTCTTCGCCGGATTCATAGGTTTCCGTGCGATATCGCATTCCCTCCAGGGTCGTACGGTCGTCCTCGTTCAAATCGGCGTAATAATTCAATCGCCGAAAAAGGGCGTCCATGGTCACCTCCATGTGATAGTTTAGTAGACTTTGAAACACGCAAATAACGACATAGTGCGCAATTGCGCAGAAGATCACTGTATGAAGCTATATAACATGGGCCACCCCCAAAGCGTAGCCGACCGAGGACTTTCCGAAGTGCTCTCGCACCAACAGGAGGAACCAACACCTTGACGCAGCTATTCTCTAACAGACGACGTTTTCGCCGCCGTCAACAATGAACCGCTGCGAGGCAAATTATAGAAAAGGCACGGCTCAATGAGAAAACCCAAACCATTCATAGTTGATCCCAGTTTTGAGGACCTGAGCTGTTATCTGGACGGTGAATTGCCATACGAACAGCTAAGGGCAATCGATGAATGGCTGACCAAACACCCAAAGGCGCTAAAGGACCTGTTGAAAATCCGCCAGCTGGAAGGCGACCTGAAAAACGCAGTTAAGAAGAAATAGCCAATCCCTCCAACAAAAAAGCACCAAAAGCCGTGAAATGCTCTATTTTTTGATCGCGAATTCGCGATCAAGCGCCTGAACCACAGCAGGGAACTCAAAACACCGCTAGTCTGTTCCCGTATGAGCAGATATTTAAGGATCGCACATGTGCGTATATGCGTTTATCAACGTAAATTCAGGCGGCGTGCAATCCCTCGGTCCGGAGCGAGCGTCGTCAATATTATTCCATGAACTTAAAGAGGCCGGGCTCGATTGCAGCATGACGCTTGGCGGAGCTGAAGACTTTGACGCCTTCGCCAACAAGGCGAAAAGCGCCGGCGACTCTTCAATGGTCGCAATCGCCGGCGGTGACGGCACACTCGCCATGGCCGCAGCCGCTTTTCTGAACACGCAGATTCCGGTGCTGTTGCTGCCAGGCGGCACAATGAACCTTATCGCGCACGATCTTGGCATTGGTGGGGATCTGGAAGTCGCGGTTCGCAATGTCGCCGCATGTCGTCCACGCCGGATAGACGTCGCGACGATCAATGACCGCGCCTTTTTGAACAATGTCGTCTTCGGAGACTACGCCGAAATGGCGGAAGCTAGAGAAACGATACGAGATGCAGACAGCATGGATGAAAGGCTTGGCGCAATCTCCGAGGCGACGCACACCTTCATGAACTCCACTCCTCGAAATTTTCGGATTGAGTATCCTGGCGGCGTGAGAGAAATCGGATCAAATGTGCTGATGGTCTCCAATAACCCGTATACGCACGCTATGGATATGCGACCACGGCGGAAGCGTCTTGATTCCGGAAAGCTCGCAATCTATCTGGCGGAAAGCCAAGACGGTATCGACCTGATAGCGCGAATGGTTGAAGTGATGCGCGGAGAGCTGGGTCAATCGTCTGCCATTGAACATATTGATGCGGAACATTGCGTCATCCACGCCGACACTGAATCTATTTTAGCGGCCGTCGACGGCGAACCGATGGAAATGCAAACCCCCATCAACATATCTATCAAGCCGCGCGCGCTGACTATCCTGCGCCCGGATTGACTCTAAATGAACGGGCGCGGGATCTACGCACTCACCGGGGCCCGTCTCGTCAGCCTTCGTTGTTGAATACCGCGGTCTAAACGTTCCAGCTCTCCAATGAGAACGCCAACCGGGCCTAGCGCCGGCGTCGCATCACATACAGCTTTAAAGATAAGCAGTAGCGGAATTGCGAGCACACCCCCAACCGGTCCCCAAAGAAATGTCAGCAATGACACCGATACAAT
>JAUIEG010000626.1 GCA_030428745.1 Alphaproteobacteria bacterium | reverse complement strand
GCTTCACGACACTGCCTCCCCGCGGCGGTAAGCGCGGCGCCAGTTGAAATAGCCGATCGCGGAGATAATGAGGAACATCAGGTAAAGCACGGCGGTGGGGTAAAGACCCTTGGTCCAATAAAGCCCGATGGCGATGATGTCGACTGCGACCCAGACGAGCCAGTTTTCAAGAATGCGCCGGGCGAGCAGAAGTTGCGCGATGATGCTGAGCCACAGGATTGAGGCGTCCCAAAAAGGGTAGCTCGCATCGGTGTATGCAGACATGAGCCAGCCGGTCACGCCGGTTCCGGCGAGGGCGGCGAAAACGCAGAGAAGGGCGCCGTGCTTCGAGACGCGCTCAACGATCACGAGGCCTTCCTCATCGCGCCGGCTCAGCCAGTGGGCCCAACCATAACATTGCACAATAAAGAAAAAGATCTGGAGGATGACGTCGGAATAGAGCTTCGCGCCGTAAAAGATCCACGCGTATAGCGAGACCATGACGATGCCGAAGGGGTAGTTCCAGATAGACCGGCGGACAATCAGGGTGATGTTCGCGAGCCCGAGAAAGAACGCGATGATCTCTATCGGCCGCTCGCCGATCATCCCTGTCAGAAAGTCGAGAACGCCCCCCATCGCTCCGGTAAAGCCGCCTATTCAGCCGCTTTGACGAGGGCGGGGCCTTTGAGGGCGTCGGCGATGCGCTCACCCAGTTTGCGCGCGACATCCATCTTCGACATTTCCGGCCATTCCTCGTCGCCCTTGTCGGTGATGAGGATGACGGTGTTGCGCGTCCCGCCCATGGCGCAGTGCTCGCCGGGGGAGACGTCATTGGCGACGATCCAGTCGCAGCCCTTGCGGTTGCGCTTGGCTTCCGCGTGACCAAGGACGTCGTCGGTTTCCGCCGCGAAGCCGACCACAAGGCGCGGGCGGTCCTCTTTCATCTGCGACAGGGTTTTGAGGATATCGGGATTTTCCGTAAGCGGAATATTGGTGAGGCCGCCGCGTTCTTTCTTGATCTTGTGGGTCGTTTCGATTTCCGGGCGGTAATCGGCGACGGCCGCGCAACAGACGGCGCAATCGAGCGGCAGGGCGGCGTTGGAGGCGTCCATCATCTCGCGTGCGGTTTTGACCTGCTTCACGTCGACGCCCGCCGGAATTTTTTCATGGGTCGGGCCGGTGACGAGCGTGACATCGGCGCCGAGATTGCGCAGCGCTTCGGCGATGGCGTAGCCCTGCTTGCCTGAGGAGCGGTTGGCGATGAAGCGCACCGGGTCGATGGGCTCCACGGTCGGGCCTGCGGTGACGAGAATGCGCCGGCCTTTCAGCGGGCCGTGACTGTCTTTCAGGAACCAGGCCTCGATCTCGTCAGCGATTTGAACCGGCTCCGCCATGCGGCCAGGCCCGTATTCGCCGCAGGCCATGTCGCCCTTGTCCGGGCCGACAATCATCGCGCCGTCATTTTTCAGGGTTTCGAGATTGCGCTGCGTCGCCGCATGCTCCCACATGCGGACATTCATCGCCGGCGCGACCATCACCTTTTTGTCGGTGGCGAGAAGCGCCGTCGAGGCGAGGTCGTTGGCGATCCCGTTCGCGGTCTTGGCCATCAGGTCCGCCGTCGCCGGCGCGACGACCACAAGGTCCGCCGAGCGCGACAGTTCGATATGGCCCATCTCGGCTTCATCGGTGAGATCGAACAGATCGGTGAAGCATTTCTCGCCCGTCAGCGAGGCGACGGATAAGGGCGTGATGAACTCGGCGCCCGCGCGGGTCAGGATCGCGCGGGTTTTCACGCCCCGGCGCGAAAGCTCGCGGATGAGTTCAAGGCTTTTATAGGCGGCGATCCCGCCGCCAATGATGAGAAGAATACGTTTGGCGTCCATGGCCCCTAAATAGGGCTTCGGGCCCTCAAAGTCACGCGATCTGCTCGATCCGCGCCCGCTCACAAAGCGGGTATTCGGCGAGGAACGGTTCGAGCGCAGCCTTCATCTCCGAGAAGGACGCGCCGTAGCAGAAAAGCGCGGTTTCGCGCTCGCCCTCCCAATAGCCGCGAAAGGCGCCCTTGCCTTTTAACAGGCGGTTGAACTCGTCGATCACATCATTAACGTCGCAGTCGCGATAAACTTCGTCGGCGAGGTCGGTTCCGTTGAGATAGACCGCAACGCCTTCGGCTGCGCCGAAAGGGATCTGCCGGTCGGTCGATTCAATGATGAGGCGCGAGCCCTTGGGCGCGCCCAGCGCCTCCAGGCGCTCAATAATCGCCGCGACGGTCTGCTCGCCGGAATCATGAACGCGAATTTCAAGATCGCAAAACTCGATGCCGGAAGGGTCGTTCGACAACTGGGTGCCGCCGCCCGTGACCTCGCCGAGGCCTT
>JAUIEG010000017.1 GCA_030428745.1 Alphaproteobacteria bacterium | reverse complement strand
GCTCCGCTGCATCGCGCGCCTTATCCCAGCTCGTATCAATGTTTGATTTGATGCGGCGCCCATTGATGTTCACTAGAGGCCCGGCGTCGACCGTTTCAATCCACTTTCGCGCCAACTTCGTCATCGGCACGCGTGCCCGGCGCTTTTTGTTTTGCTCCCTACCCGGAGGATTAAGATCAATCAGATTGTGCTCGAAATCGCACTGAAATTTTGTGAGATCGAAGATCGCGGCCTTACGGGCGCAAGTCGAAATCGCCAGAATGAAGAACATGCGCACATAGTCATGCTCGAATTCATCCCATAGCGCAGCCAGTTGCGCCGGCGTCGCCACAAACTCGCGAGCCTGGCTGTCCGGCAGCGCAATCGGCGGCGGAATTGTGTCGATTTCCTCGTTTTTATAGGCCCAATTGAGCGCAGCCCGTGCGGTCCCAAAGACCCTTTTAATGTAACCGTCCGAATAGCCCTCATCTTTCAACTTGCGGACGATCTCATGTTGCTTCGCGATGTTGAACGCTTTCACCGAAATCGACGCGCCGGACTCATCTGCGGTGTTTTCGGTCATGATCTCAAGGCCGCGGCGTTGCGTATTGCGGCTCGCGGGCTCGAGGTATTTTCCGCGCTGCAGATAATAGCGCTGCATGACTGTCGCCATGGTCAACTTGTCAGCCTTCGTCTCACCGATTTTGCCATGTTCTAAAACCCATTCGATCAGGGCGTCTTTTGCTTCCTGAAAGTCGCTAACGCCGAGGCTTGAGAGTCGCGTCTGTCGGGTAGCTGGATCGAACCAGGCGCGACACCAGTTCCGGCTGTTCGGACGGCGCTTAAGGAAATATCCGCCATATTCGAATCTGTCCTTATCGCCGGACATGAGATGCGCTCCAAATATTCTGCAACATGACGCTCAGTGTGCTTCACTTTGCGACCTATCGGGACATATCCGATTTCGCCGCGTTTGCGAATCCTGCGAAGAGTCTCGACAGATATGCCGAGTCTCTCCGCAACTTCTTGTTCCGTCAATAATACCGGAATGACGGCGACATTTGTCATCCAATCCCCGGCTCGCTAGGCGGCGGCGTGTCGAGTTCCGGCCGCGGGTTCCATCCTTCCACCTCGCGCACTTCGTTCGGCGTCAGGATGCGATTCTTGACGGCGATTTCATGGGCCTTCCATCGCGCTTCGGCGTCGCCACGCAGAAAGCCGGTCATATCGAACTCGATTTCGTGCGTTGCGCGCGTCGCGGCGGAGAACACGGACCGCCGAAACGCCTCCTCGATCTTGCGGATGATCGGCGCCAGGGTGAATTGCGCAAACCAGCGCCCGGCCGTCTCCGAATTGGTGAACGTCGAATGGTCCCAGATCCCGACAATGGGCGGCGGCACGCCGAACATGCGCGCGATCTCCTCTGTCGAGAAGCGTCGTGTCGCCAGCATTTCGAGATTTTCAGGCGTAACCGTAATCGGCAAATATTTTGCCGAGTGATCCATGACGAGAACCTTGCCCGCTTCTTTCAGCCCGGTCCATGTCTGGTTCACCTGTTCGCGAACGCGCCTGAACGAAGCCTCGTCGAGCGCAGAATCAAAGGACAGCACACCGCTTGGCGTCGCCCGATTTGCATAGACCATCTCACCAAATGTCTCCTGCGTCAGCCCGGTGCGGATCGATTGTCCGGCGCGTGAAAGCCTGGAGCGGCCGACATAACCGTCGTCGCTGCGATCTTTGACGTGCAGCACTTCGCTGTCGAGGAGCCGCCGGATCTTTCCTTGCTGTCCGTTGAGCGTGTTGATCGGCGACACGTCATAAACAAGACGCCCTGAGGCTAATAAAACCACTGTGACATTGGGCCAGGGAATAGGCTGCAATGCCTGCAAACGGCCATTTCTATCGGTTACAATCTCCGCAAGGCCGTTGCCATGGAGCAGGAAAGAATCGCTCAGCCAGTGAATGAAGTCGGGCCAGCTTTGATACGGGTTAGGCCCTTCTCGGATCAGGCGTGTGACCGGATGAGTTTTTGCAACCTCGCGGCCTTCATCTCCCATCAGATAGACCCAGGCAGGCAGCGAGGAGATGGCGCCGCCTATGGCGTTGACGCAGGCGAGCACCGTCGTCAGCGTCTCCGCCAGGCGCGGCGTGATCATCGGGCGATAGTCTTTGCCGCCCGCCACTAGAGTTGTGTAATCACCATAGCCGCCTGAGAGCGCGGCCCATGACGCGTCGCCAGCGCGCAATTCACGCGGCGGATCGAAACGGTCGGCGATGTTGCGAAGAAATCCCATCAGCATGTCTCCAGGAAACGCTTCAGGGCGTCGAGGCGCGGCGTGGCCGGCGACCATGTCAAGCGCCGGCCATGCGGGGGAGCGAACCCTCGCCGCGCCTCGACCGAAGTTTCCACATAGGCAGGCCACGCGGAAACGACACTGATCTCGAGGAGCTGCGCTTTTTCGACGACGCGCACCTCCCCGTCTCTTGATTCCTTTTCGACAATGAAGCCGATGGAGGCGCCCCCAAGATCGCCGCGTTCGGCCAGCGCAAGGGCGTCGCGACCGGCGCCGGTGTCCGGCACGCTAATGTCAAAGGCGAGGCCGTCTTTTTCGTCGGCCAGTTTCAGTGTCTTGGAGCGTGTGCGGCCCAAGACTTTTTCAGGTGAGTGATCGAAGAGAGCGAGGATGTCCGTTTCCTCGCCCACTCCGATCGATTCCACAAACGCGCCAATCGCAATGCGTTCGCGGAAAGGGCCGATGTCGGCGACGACGCCGTAACGCGCCGCATAGCCGACCAGGCGCCGGGCTTGGCCGCGCGTTTCCGCCCGGACACCCGTAAAAAAGCGCGTTTCGATGTCGCCCATGACCGCCCCCTTACGCTGCGGGGAAGTCGGTTGAGGCGGCGAAACTTTCGAGCCGCCGCACGGCGACATCCGACGTGAGCATCCCCCGCACCATGATGTTGCCTTTGGTGTACGCGGTGCTTTCATATGGGTTCACCAAGATCGAGAACGCATCCCAATAGCCGATGAGAAGATCAGACCACTGACCAAAAATCATCGTTGTGGTATCCGGGTCCGGTGTTGCATCGATAGGAAGTTGCGTCGAGCGCGAGACCGGATAGCCCGCCAGATTGTCGGGACTCTCCATCACCATTACCGAATCGGTTGAAGCGACTTTCGGCGTCTCGCGGAGTTTTTTCGCTACCAGTGGCCGCATCACAAAGCCGGTGCCCATGGCGTCGGCTTCCTCAACGGTATTGATGAGGTCGAGTACCTTTGACCAACTCGGCGTCGCCATGGAGACGCTAGTATCAATCCCGGCGGCGATAAGGCCGTCCGGTTCGTTCGTTCCGCCGCCGACCAAGGCCGCCGCGTCGAGCGCCCGTGCGAGAACTGCAGAGAAGTCATTGCGAAACAGGTTTTCAATGTCGGGAGAAGCCTGCAACGCCATGAGATGCGAAAATTCACTAAGCACCCCGACAATTTTTGGCGTCATGTCGAGTGAATCGAATTCCAGGTCACTTGCCGAAATAGCGCCATTCTCGGCGACCCAGGCGGCGACCGCCGATTTCGTTCCTTTCGGAATCGAGACGTTGCCCTGCAAACCACTAAGTACCGTCGCCCCGCGGGCCTGAGTGACCAGCTTGCTACGCAAAAGGTCGATATATTGATCGCCGCGATAATCTTGGGCGATCACATTGGCGCCCGGCCCGCCGACCGGCGTCGTTGTCGTGACGACACGCTTTTCGAAGATTTGCATCGGAACGGCGACGCCTTTTAGCTTTCCGCCACTGCGCCTCTTCAGTTCGGCGCTCACCTCCCGTTCGCGGCCGTTGTCAACGTCGAGACCCGCCGCGCCGGCGATGGCGCGGGCGAGACTGTAGGCCCGACATTCACGATCGAAGTTGTTATCAGGGTCGCCGGTGATCGTTTCGCCGCCGGCGCGGCGGTCCGCCTCGTCAATCAGATTTTGCCGCTCAATGGCGGCCTCGGTCGTTTTAAGATCGCTGCGCAGCTCGGTGAATTCTTTTTGCTGCGCTTCGGAAAGGTCGCCGCCCTCACCGCCGGGCGCATCGTTAATCTTGCGCATTTTGGCGACGAGAGCGGCGCGCTTTTCCATCAACTCGCGAAGAGTCATGGGGCTTCTCCATCTATGGGACGGCCGGCGTCTCGCGACGCTGGTAAACCGTCAGTCTACTGCGCAATTCCCTCGATCAGAGGCGGACCCGCAGCGATCCGATTCTTTTGCTTCGCCGTGTCCAAATTCTGGACGCGGCCCTTGCGGTGCGCACATTCGCCATTGGCCAAGCCAATCAGCGCGGCGCCGCATTCTGATAATTTTTCCAACTCCCGGTCGGTCATGCGGTGTTTCAACCGCTCCGCAGCATCGAGCGCGATCTGCAACGCCTTGAACGTCTCGGCGCGGCTCATTGTGGTGCGGACTTCGAGCTCGATTTTCACTACCGCTTCCATTTCCCCGTCTTATATTCAACCAAACGATCAAAACCATTTCGAATAGCTAGCGAAATGTTCACTCGTAAAGACGCTGTTGCGTTTTGACGGATATTACTAATCCAGTCGCCGCTTTTCTCTTCATAAGCGGGATCGACATTGACGTTGCCACTTCGATCCCAACTCTTGATAAAACCCGCGATTGAATATCCTTCGGGATCAGCGCCGATAACTGAAATCTTTCGATTTGGCGGCGTCCAATTTCCAATAAATACAAATCGACGATCTACGACCTCGACTATTGCATCTGAAAAAATTGCTTTTCCCCGGGGATAGTCAGACCAGTGATGATATAATTGTTCATGATACCAGAGTTCACCTGCATCAACCGGAGAAGTAGCTAAGTATGGTGGAGTTCCATTTTTTATTACTTTCCAAACAAGATTATCAATGTTGGAGTGCTCCGCACCATCATAGCGGTTAAATAAATCGGGCATCAGGGTTGCAATGCCGCCGGCAGCTATTGGCGCGATCCCAGCAGCAACAAAGCCTCCGATCACGCCAACGCGTTTCGCGGCCTTAACGGCGCTACCGTGAGGAATGAGGTCGGCCTTATCCAACGCTTGAACTCCGCCCTTGGTGAGGCCTCCGATTTCCGCGAGGTCGCCGAATGTAAGATCGCCAAACGGCCGAGCGGTCATGGTTAGGCCCTTTCGGATTTCGTATTTAACATACGCTTTTAAGGTATGCAACTGGCGTCAATGTCAAAGTTCGAGTCCCTAAAACCACCGCACCATATGAAAATGTTTTATATAAGCAAAAACAGATACATAAGACGCCGCGGGTGCATGAGTAACCTCGATTTTGGAAAAAAATGTGCCCCGGCACTGAAGGGAAATTAGTGCAATGACCGGGATTTCCGATTAGCTTGGTAAGGCAACGCCTTACATAACGGCCCCCGAAGTCAAACTTCGGGGGCCGGCGGACGTCGCTCCAGTGACTGCGCCGCGGCTTTCCCTCACGGGATACCCTTGTGCCACCAAGGGCCGCCGCGGCGGGTCACAACGCAATAATCCAACTCATAGGGAGAGCGTGCAATGTTTGGTTCTCCCCAACACAACTAGTTGGATTGCGGCCAGAAGTTCACACCTTGTTCTTGCTGTCAACGTCGATATATAGACGCTTTCCCCACCCCTATGAAAAGTCGCACACGAACGAATCATGAAAAATCAGTGGTTTACGCGTGCCAATCCGTTGTTTTTATTTGCGGCACAAACAGCCAAGACCCCTCGAAGGTCGCACACGAAAAAAAGCTAAAAATCAGTGGCTATAGCCACTGGTGCTTGCCGCGATTTTGCGATTTCGCGAATCACCCTGCCAAAAATATCATCGGTTCGCGGCCAATGCCGGCGGCTTCATCGTTCAGCATAAGCGCCATGGCGGCGATCAGCGCGTCGGCGGCGTCGATTTTTGATTCGGGCTGGGCCTTCACGGCGCGGACATTGCCGCTGGCGTCCTCGCGGGTGACGACATTGCCGAGCATCCAGGAAAGCGCCGGATCGCCATCATGGGCGACACGGCGTTCGTCGATGAGGCCCGCCAGCGTCTTCATGGGCATGCTCACATTCTGCGTCGTCTCGCGAAACTCGACGCAGGGCGCGCCGGCGGCCTGCAGGCGGGCGATCATGGCGCCGGCGTTCCAAGGATCGAAGGCGAGGCCGCGCACGTCAAACCGCTCCATATCTTGGCGCAGATCCTCCTCCACCCGGTCCTGATCGATCATTGAATCGCCCGCGATGATGAGACGCCGGAGCCGGTGCAGCTCCGCATAGCGTTCGCGGTTGCGACCCGTGAGCGCCGATTCGGGGAGGTAATAGCGCCCAAACACCGCATAGCGGTCATCGAACGGGAACAGCAGCACGGCGGCAGTGATGTCCTGTTTCGAGGCGAGATCGAGGCCGACATAGACCGGCGCCCGTTCGAAATTTTCGATCTTCAGGGTTTTGTCGGCGCAGCGGCGCCAGTTTTCCATGTTGAAAAATGCCGAGCGCGCGCCGACCCATTGATTGAGATGCTTAGTTTTGAACACCGCCTGGCGGCGCGCATTGGCGAGCGCATCGTCACGCTCCTGTTGCAGGAATTCCGCCGAGACGGAAACGCCGTAATTCGGATTGGCCTTGATCAGCGCTTCATCGGTCGTCCAGTCGTCGCCTTCGTCGAGGCCATAGAGCGCAGCGAACAGCGCCTCATCGGTCGCGTTGCCCTGCAGCACTCCTTGCGCGTCGAGCATCGCCGCATAGCAGGGTCCGGCCACATTGTCGCCGGCGGTCGTGATCATCAACAGGATCGGCTCATCCCGCGCGCCCTGCCCCGTACGCATGGTTTCGACAAGCACATCGGTTTCGTGCTCATGATATTCGTCGATGATGGCGCAGGACGGCGACGCGCCGTCGCCGGGCTTGCCGACTACGGGCTCGAATCGCGAGCCGGTTTCGGTGCTGACAATGGATTTTGCGCCCACGTCGAGGCCGAAGCGATCGATCAGCCGCGGGGTTTTCAGCGCCATCTGGCGGGCCGGACGGAAAACCTCCATCGCCTGTTTTTCCGAAGTCGCGCCGGCGTAGATTTCGGCACCGTGCTCGCCATCCGCCGCAAGCATGTAGAGGCCTATGGCCGCCGCCCAGGCGCTTTTCCCGTTCTTACGCGGCACCAGGATCAAGACGCGCCGATAACGGCGCTTGCCGCTATGTTTCGCGACCCAGCCGAAGATTGAGGCCGTGGCCCAGATTTGCCATGGCGATAGCTTCAGGCGCTGTTTCTTGGCCGCCCAGGAGCCTTTGACATGCGGCATGGATTCGATGAAGGCGCAGGCGCGGAAGGCCCGCAAATCGTCAAAGCGAAACCGGAAAGCAGGGTCGTCTTCTCGGTCGAGATCGTTGAGGAAGCGCTTGGCCGCCAGCCGCACCCATTGCGAGGCCGCGATCTCGCCGGCGGTCACCGCCTCCGCATAAGCGACGGCAATCCGCCGGTAATGCGGGATTGCTTCCTCCGGCGTCATGCGGCCCCACCCGACGCCGCCAGGAAGTCGAAGAGGTCGCCGGTTTCTTCCTTCTCTTTCGGCGCCGCGACGCGCGTCCGGTCGGCGGATGTCATCCCGAAGCGGGCGAGCACCGCGAGCATGTCGCGGCGGTCGGCGCTGGTGAATTTTTCGCCACCGGGCTTCATCGAGGCCCGATAACGCACCAGCAAATCGGCGAGCATTTCGACGGCAAGGCGGTCGGATTTTGTCAGCACGCCTTCCGGCGCCATGTCAGCGACTTCAGCCCACGCGGCCTTGCGGTCGTCGTCGAAATGATCCGGGGGCGGACCCAGTTCGTTTTCGACCTTCGGCTCCTCGCGCCGGCGCTGCGGATTTTTATCAAACGCGCCCCGCAGTTCGAGGATGTTTGAGGGGGTTCTATTGCGCGCCATTGTCACGCTCCCGCGTCGGCGATCGTTTTGCGTTTTTGCCGTAGCTTCTTCGTTTTAAGGCGACAATCTCATCCTTATAAAGAAGCACATCTCGAAATCCGTTATGAGCACCGGATTGCGCAGCGCGGCTATAGGTTATGTAATTGCCCGCATGGTGCCCTGTGTCTTCTCGCATAAAGTAGCTTGGGTGGATTCGCCTGGAATCGCCGTCAGAACCGTGGCCTGTTTGAATGCCATCTATGCGAATTATGCTGCGTCGCGCTGCGTCGAAAATGCGTCTGGCATAACGATCTTTATCCTTCAACATCTGTGCTTCTTCCGGAACACGCTCAGACCAATTCGCAAAATATGCGCTGACATCCTCGTAATGATGGTCGTCGAACTCCGGAACACGGTCCATCACGAAATAGAATAGAGCTTCATCAAGCGTCCAACGCTCATCACTTATGCCAATGCTTTTACACGCAGAAACGACGGCACCGGCGAGAGCAAAAAGCGCGACGACGAAGCAGACGATTGCAAGGAGGGTGTCACCTAGTCTCAAAAAAAGAACGGTCGCGGCGATGAATGATCCAACCATCGAAAACAGCGCAGTTGAAACGGCTAACCAAAACCTGTTTCTCTGTTCGTTCATCTGATCCTCTCAAACATGAATTCTGTGGAATTATGAAAAGTATTTGGGCATGGGTCTACGCTTCAAAGGCCCAAGCGATTTTTCTTTACGGCCGAGCGCACCATCGACCTCGACGGTCTTACGCGCATGACATGGCTTGCACATCGGCTGCAGGTTAGACCAGGCATTCGTTCCACCCTTTCGCAATGCGAGAATGTGGTCGACCTCAGTCGCCGGCGCTCCGCATCCGCAGCGCGGGTGTGCCTTGAGGAAGGCGGCGCGGATCCTCCGCCATTTGCGGTCATACCCGCGCTTTGATGCGCTGGGGCGGTCAGCCTCAGGGCGCGTGTATGTCTTGCCGAAGCGCTGTGGTCGAAACGAGGGAGGTCGCTTGGTCATCAAAACGCGTCCCCGATAGCAATTGCTAGCACTGCCGGCCCAACGGGCTCCCTCTCCAAAGCCCCTTCATCGCCCTCCACGAGTCGCGCCCTAAATTGCTGTTCGGTGAACTGGCCGCTTTCGAGCTTCCGGCACAGAAAATCTGCAGCCGATGGTCCGCCAGCCTTTCGAATGAGCGCCATATCGGTCCACCCGATTCGTTTGGCGCTTCGCTCGATCCTGCGGGCACGGTCCTTTTGAGCCTCCATCCGAGCTCGATGCTCAGCCTCAGCTTCGAAATTAGAGGATACTCCTGCTCCTTGCTCCTGCTCCGCAGGAGCAGGAGTATCCTTAGTAGTGTCGGGTTTCCCGGCCGTTTTTTTGTTAAATGGCTTGGTTTCCCGGCCGTTTGTGGCTGGTTTCCCGGCCGTTTCCTCAATAAACGGCCGGGTTTCCGTACCATTATTGGCTGGTTTCCCAGCCGTTTTTCCCGTTGATGCCTTCGAATGGACAATCCGGTATTTGGTCTTGTGACCCCGCCCGGTTAGCGTTCCCTTCGATATGATTTCCAACACTCCTAGGCTGGTGCAGTCGGCGAGCCCCCCTGCAGCCGCCTCGCGCGCAAGCCCGAACTCTCGGAAATCACGGTCGCTAAATGCGCCTTCCACGCGCCTTCGCAGAATTGATCGAATAGCGACCATTACGGCGATGGCGCGCGGCCTTGCCCGAGGTTTCAGTGTTTTGATCAGGTCCAGCTCAGATTTGCGCACCAGACCGAACCCAGGTTCGTCTAGGGTGCTCATCTACTCACCCCCAAAGAACTCTTGGAGGGTCAGCACGGCGTCCTCAAAGTCGAATTTCTTGACGCCAATTATCTTCTTAAAATCGACCCGGACTTGCCCGCGATACATTTCGCGATACATGATCTCCGCCTCGCGCAAGAAGCGCTTGGCGTATTTCAATTCATGCTTATCGAAGTCTTCGAGGGGCCGTCCTTTGCCGACGATCCGGGAGTAATCGTAGACGTTTTCGGCGATGGACCGGGCTTGCAAAATAACCCGGATTGCGGCAACAAACTCGGTGCCGGTAATCATATCGGCCTGATCAGAATTTTCCGAGAGCCCGGCGGTCGCCTCCGCCGGGTTTTCTTTTTGGTCGTCTAACACGCTATTCACACGCTGCATTTGCTATCTCCTTGTTTTCAAAGAGTGCGAATGCGTATGGGTGAGAGCCTAAGTCATTGTTCTGGCTTAGTCTTCTTCACCTTGACATGGTAGAGGTCCGTGGTTCGAAACCACGTGCGCCCACCACTTTTTCCTCCCCGATTAACCCCGACTTGTCATGCGACGGCTACAAACCCCTTTGGAGCGTGTTAGACACCCATAGCGGGAATGCCGCGGCGTAATTCTTGCTGCGAAGCGAGGAATGTTCAATTTGGCCAGTTCCCAGTTGAGGACGGCAGGAGAAGATCCATGAGGCTTATGGTTACCGGCGGCGCCGGCTTTATCGGTTCAGCGGTTGTGCGCCGCGCGATTGCGCGAGGCGATGATGTCCTGAATGTGGACAAACTCACCTACGCCGCCAATCCGGACAATGTGGCCATGGTCGCCGGGAATGCGCGTTATCAATTTGCGCAGGAAGATATTTGCGATTTTGAGGCGATGGCGCGGCTGATGAACGAGTTCAAGCCGGACGCGGTCATGAATCTCGCCGCCGAAACCCATGTGGACCGGTCCATCGACGGTCCGGGCGCTTTTATCCAGACCAACATCATCGGGACCTATTCCCTGCTCGAAGCCGCCCGCGGCTATATGACGAGCGGCGTTGCGCCCAAGGATTTCCGCTTCCATCACATCTCAACCGATGAGGTGTACGGATCATTGGGGCCCACAGGAGAGTTCACAGAAACCTCGCCTTATCAGCCCAATTCGCCCTACTCCGCCGCAAAAGCCTCCTCCGACATGCTGGCGCGCGCCTGGCAGGAAACGTTCAATCTTCCGGTGATTGTCACCAACTGCTCGAACAATTACGGGCCTTATCAGTTTCCTGAAAAACTCATCCCGGTGGTCATCATCAACGCCCTTGAAGGCAAAACGATCCCGATCTACGGCAAGGGCGACAATATCCGCGACTGGCTGCATGTGGAGGATCATGCCGAAGCGCTCCTGCTTGCTGCGCGCGAGGGAAAACCCGGCGAGACCTACAATATCGGCGGGCGCGCAGAACGGACCAATCTCGATCTCGTCAAGATGATCTGCACCGTACTCGACGAAGAGCTTAAAGAGGCGAAGCACGCGCCCCATGATGGGCTCATTAAATTCGTCGCCGACCGTCCCGGCCACGATCACCGCTACGCCATCAATTGCGACAAGATCGAGCGCGAGCTTGGCTGGACGCCTGCGCATACAATCGAGGAAGGCATGCGCGACACAGTGAAGTGGTATCTCGACAATCAGGGCTGGTGGGAAAACATCCGCCAGCGCGGTTTCGACACCGCCAAACGGCAAGGCTTGAAGCAGAGCGCCTAGAAATACGCATCAGAAAGGCGGGGCGTAGCCATGCGCATGCTGGTCTTTGGCAAAAACGGACAGGTCGCCCGCGCGCTGAAAGAGCGCGCCGGCGATGATGTAACAGCGCTCGGTCGCGATGAAGCGGATCTTATGAAACCAGGCGCTGCGCGCGCGGCAATCGCCGCTCATACGCCCGAACTTGTCGTCAACGCCGCCGCCTACACCGCTGTCGACAAGGCGGAAAGCGATGAAGCCGCCGCAGAGCGCCTCAACGCTTCTGCTCCCGAAGAAATGGCGGTCGCCGCGGCGGAAACCGGCGTTCCCTTCATTCATGTCTCCACCGATTATGTGTTCGACGGAACCGCAGAGGACCGCCTCGACGAAAATGCACCGGTTAACCCGTTGAATATCTATGGCCGCACAAAATGCGACGGAGAGCGCGCTGTCCTGAACGCCAATCCCGGCGCTGTTATTCTGCGCACGTCCTGGGTCTTCTCAGAACATGGCGGGAATTTCGTCAAAACCATGCTGCGGCTCGGCGCCGAGCGCGATGACCTCACTATCGTCGCCGATCAGAAAGGCGGCCCCACCGCGGCCGCTGATATAGCCGCCTCAATTCTGGCCATCGCCGGTAAAAAGCATCGCGGCGCCCCGGGCGCCGGCCTTTATCACTATCAGGGCGCTCCAACGGTAAGCTGGGCCGAATTCGCCGAGAAAATTTTCGAGATCGCCAGACTCTCTGTAAAGGTTTCACACATAAAAACCACGGATTATCCAACCCCGGCAAAACGCCCGCTCAACACTCTGCTCGACTGCGCGAAGATCGAGCGCGATTTCGGGGTTTCTCAGCCCGACTGGCGCGTTGAACTGCGCCGGGTCGTTGCTGCGTTAAAAGAAGAAGGACAAGCGTAATGAAGGGGATCATTCTCGCCGGCGGTTCAGGCACGCGGCTTTACCCTGTGACCAAAGGCGTCTCCAAACAGCTGACGCCGGTCTATGACAAACCCATGATCTATTACCCGCTGAGCGTTTTGATGCTGGCGGGCATTCGCGACATTCTCATCATCACCACACCGGAAGACAGCCCGGCCTTCGAGCGCCTGCTCGGCGACGGCTCCGACTGGGGCATCAAGATCAGCTACGCCGTGCAGCCCTCTCCGGACGGGCTCGCGCAGGCTTTCATCATTGGCGAGGAATTCATCGCCGGCGACAAATGCGCACTCGTTCTCGGTGACAATATTTTCTATGGGCAAGGGCTGACGAAACAGCTGCGCGACGCCGCCACGCTTGAAAAAGGCGCGGAAATTTTCGCCTATCAGGTGACCGATCCGGAACGCTACGGCGTCGTTGAGTTCGACGCCAACGGCAAGGCCGTCTCCATTGAAGAAAAACCGGCGAAACCGAAATCGAATTACGCGGCGACCGGCCTTTATTTCTATGACGAGACCGTGGTGGAACGCGCCAAGGCAGTGAAACCTTCCGCCCGCGGCGAACTCGAAATCACAACACTCAATGAAATGTATATGAATGACGGCGCGCTTCGCGTTCAAATGCTCGGGCGCGGTTTTGCCTGGCTCGACACCGGCACCCATGAATCGCTTCTGGAGGCCGCGCATTTCGTACAGACCATCGAGACCCGTCAGGGCCTGAAAGTCTCCTGCCCGGAAGAGATAGCCTATCGCTCAGGCTTCATTGATCGCGATCAACTGGAGGCTCTGGCCGAACCGCTGAAGAAAAATCAGTACGGTCAATATCTCTTACGCCTCGCTGGCGAATAATTACTTCTTCACCGTGTGAATGCCGCATTCGGTTTTGGCCTGACCAGCCCAGCGGCCGGCGCGGGCGTCAGTTTCGTCCTCGACCTTTGAGGTGCAGGGCATGCAGCCGATGGAGAAATATCCCTGCCGGACCAAGGGATGTTCGGGCAATTTATGGGCGGCGAAATACTCTATCACGTCGGCCCGCGACCAGTTTGCGATCGGATTGAGCTTGAAGGTCTGCCCATCATGCTCAACGATGCCCATCTCCTTGCGGAACGCCGTCTGGTGCCGCTTCCTGCCCGTCGCCCAGCAGTCGAATCCTTTGAGCGCCCGCGCCAGCGGCTCGGTCTTGCGAAGACGGCAGCATTCGTCAGGATCGCGCATGGAAAG
>JAUIEG010000625.1 GCA_030428745.1 Alphaproteobacteria bacterium | reverse complement strand
TCCCCCGCACCGGCCGTTTCTTCTTTTTCTGCTTCGTAAAATCAGACGGCGGATTCAACCGCAGCGCAAATATCGTCCACCACGACTTTGACGAGGGTGTCATTTTCACCTTCGCCCATGACGCGGATCAGGGGTTCGGTTCCCGATTTGCGAATAACGAGGCGGCCCGACTTGCCGAGCTTTTCTTCGCCCGCCTTGATCGCTTTCTTGACCGTGTCCGCCTCCAGCGGATCGCCGCCCTTGAAGCGGACATTTTTCAAAAGCTGCGGAAACGGCGAAAAACAGAGGCAAATATCGCTCACCTTGCGGCCTTCGCTGGCGACCACCGCCAGGACCTGAAGCGCCGTCACAAGCCCGTCGCCCGTGGTGCCATAGTCGGACAGCACCACATGACCCGACGGCTCTCCGCCGATATTCATGCCCTTGGCGCGCATTTCCTCGACCACATACCGGTCGCCGACCTTGGTGCGCTCAAGCTTCAGCCCCTCACCAGTGAGAAACTTGTCGAGACCCATATTCGCCATCACGGTTGAAACAAGTCCGCCGCCTTTCAGGGCGCCGGTTTTTTTCCAGGCGCGGGCGATCAACGCAAGGATCTGATCGCCGTCGACGATCTGGCCTTTTTCATCGCAAATGATGACGCGGTCAGCGTCGCCGTCGAGGGCGATGCCAATATCGGCGCGATATTCGAGCACCGCTTTCTGCAATTTCTCCGGGGAGGTCGAGCCCACTTCGTGGTTGATGTTAAAGCCATTGGGCTCAACGCCGATGGATTTCACTTCGGCGCCTAGCTCCCACAACACCGTGGGCGCGACTTTATATCCGGCGCCATTGGCGCAATCGATCACGACGCGCACGCCGTCAAGCGACTGGCGGCGGGGAAAAGCAGCTTTGGCGAATTCAATGTAGCGGGCCCCGGCGTCGTCGATGCGTTTGACGCGGCCAAGATCGGCGGGGGCGGCGCGCCCGGCGTCCGGTCCTTCGCGCATGAGCCGTTCGATCTCCATTTCGGTTTCATCGGACAGCTTGAAGCCGTCCGGCCCGAAAAATTTCACGCCATTGTCGTGATAGGGATTATGCGACGCGGAAATCATGACGCCGAGATCGGCGCGAAGCGAGCGCGTCAGCATCGCCATGGCCGGCGTCGGCAACGGCCCCAGGAGAAACACATCCATGCCCGAAGCGGCGAAACCGGCGGTCAGCGCCGGCTCGATCATATAGCCGGACAGGCGCGTGTCCTTGCCGATCACAACGCGATGGCGGTGGGCGCCGTTCTTGAAGACACGGCCAACCGCGATGCCGAGGCGCAGAATGTTATCCGGGGTCATGGCCCCGTCATTGGCGAGACCGCGCACGCCGTCCGTTCCGAAAATTTCACGTTTGCCGGTCATCTGATCGTCGCCCCGCATGGGCTGGCGCTCCTTAAGGTTTTAACGGAACCCTAGCACAGAAGGGCTCGCCAATGCCTTAACGGGGAAAATGCGGAAATTCTATGGCTTTACAGCTGCAATCCCCGCCGCGACGGCCAATGCCTGCCGGGTTTCGGCAACGTCATGAACCCGGAAAATGGAGGCTCCCGAAGCGAAACCGGCGAGGACCGCAGCGAGAGAACCGCCGAGCCGTTCCCCCGCAGGCCCGTCCCGGTCGAGGGCGGCGATAAAGCGCTTGCGCGACGCCCCCAGCAGCACCGGCCGCCCCAGATCGCAAAAGCGGCCAAGGCGAGCGAGCAGCGACAGGTTGTGGTCCAGCGTTTTGCCGAAGCCGATCCCCGGATCGACGATCAGACGGCGCTCGGCGACTCCCGCCTTGACGCAGGCCTCAATCCGATCGCTGAGATAGGCGTAAACCTCTTCAACGACATCATCGTAGCGCGGCTCGTCCTGCATGGTTTTGGGATCGCCCTGCGCATGCATCAACACGATGTCGCAATCGAGCGACGCAGCAGTCTCAAGACTGTCCGGCGCAAAAGTCAGCGCCGTGACATCGTTCCAGCTGGAAGCGCCGGCCGCGACCGCGGCGCGCGCGACTTCGGGCTTGCGCGTGTCGATAGAGATCGCAGCGGCGCAGCCTTTTTTACGAAGCCCTTCAATGACAGGGATTGTGCGCGCCAGCTCCATCTCCAGCGGAACGTCGTCGGCGCCGGGCCGCGTTGACTCGCCACCGATATCGAGAATAGCGGCGCCCTCTTGCGCCAGCTTCAAGGCATGCGCAATTGCGGCGGCAGGATCAAGAAACGCCCCGCCGTCGGAAAAGGAATCAGGCGTCGTATTGACGACGCCCATGATGCGCCAATCCTTCAACGAAAACTCCTTTCGACACATCGCGCCACGGCTTCACTTTGGCGCGAGAGGACTG
>JAUIEG010000624.1 GCA_030428745.1 Alphaproteobacteria bacterium | reverse complement strand
AGCTGTTCGCGCAGATGCCCGCCATGACGGACAAGGTCGAGCGTTTTCAACGTCGCGCCAAGAAGCGCCGGCGTTAGTGCATTGGAAAAGAGATAGGGCCGCGCGCGATTGCGCAGGAGATGCACCACCTCTTTCGTCGCGCAGATATACCCGCCCATGCCGCCGCCCAGCGCCTTGCCGAGGGTTCCGGTCAGAATGTCGATGTGCTTTGCGACGCCGCAATGGGCGGGCGTGCCTTCGCCATGCGGCCCCATAAAGCCCGTCGCGTGACAGTCATCGACCATGACAAGGGCGCCGAATTCCTCAGCGAGCGCGGCGATCTCCTTAAGCTTGGCGATATAGCCGTCCATGGAGAAAACGCCGTCAGTGACGATGAGTTTAGTGCGCGCGCCGTCAAGGTCCGCTTGCTCAAGCTGCTTGCGCAGATCTTTCATGTCCGAATTCGCGAAGCGGTAGCGCTTGGCTTTGCACAGCCGCACCCCGTCAATGATTGAGGCGTGATTGAGCGCGTCGGAAATGATTGCATCTTCCGCTTCGAGGAGCGGTTCGAAAACACCGCCATTGGCGTCAAAACACGCCGCGAAGAGGATAGAGTCCTCATAGCCTAGATAGTCGGCGATTTCCTTTTCAACGCGCCGGTGAAGGTCTGTCGTGCCGCAGATGAAACGCACCGACGCCATGCCGAACCCGTATTCGGTCATGGTGTCCTGCGCGGCCTTGATAATCTCGGGATGATCGGCAAGCCCGAGATAGTTATTGGCGCAGAAATTGAGGACTTTTTTCTTCTGGCCTTTGTGATTGACCTCGATCACCGGTCCTTGCGGGGAGGTGATCTGTCGTTCGACTTTCTCAAGGCCCTGGCTGCGAAGGTCTTCAATTGTGCTGGCGATGCGGTCGTAAAAATCCTGGCGCATGGGGGCCTCGTGCCTGCTGATTGGGGCGTTTGCTGATCGGGGATGTGTGGCGCCGCGCGCGCCGGGGGTCAACGCCCGTTCCAAAAAGATGAGGCAGGCGGGCCTTGCCCCGCCAATCTTGCCTTGAGGTAATGAACACGGCAGGCTTCGCGCGGGCGTTAGAAAAGGCGGGGCTTATGACAACCAGCAGGCGGGATGTATTGCGTGGGGCGGCGCTGACGGGCGCCGTCGCCGGCGCGGGAGGTCTGGCGGGCTGTTCAAAGCAGGAGCCGGCCGCGGCGGAGCCCTTCCCACTGCAGGACGGGATTACGCCGCGTGTAATCGCGGAGGCGGAAAAGCTTCAAGGACTATCCTATACGCCTGAAGAACGGGCGATGATGATTGAGGACCTTGAGGTCCGGCTTGAAACCATGGCGGCGCTGCGCGCAATGGAGACGCCGAACGCGCTGGCGCCGGCGCTGATTTTCGATCCAAAGCTGCCGCGCAAGAAAATTTCCTCGCAAAAAAATAACCTCACGCTGTCGCCGGTTAGGCGGGCCGCGCCTGCGTCTGAGGAAGACATAGCCTTTGCAAGCGTCGTCGAACTCGGCGCCTGGCTGCGGAGCGGAGATGTCACAAGCGTTCAGCTTACGGAGCTTTATCTGAAGCGCATCGCCGAGCATGACAAGAAGCTGAACGCGTTTATAACGGTGACAGCCGACCTTGCGCGGGAGCAGGCGGTGAAGGCCGACACGGATTTACGCGATGGGCGCGACCGCGGGCCCTTGCATGGCATACCTTACGGCCTGAAAGATCTCGCCAACACGAAAGGCGTTCTGACCACATGGGGCGCGACGCCGTTCAAGGATCGCGTGCCGGATGAGGACGCCGAGGTCGTGCGCAAGTTGCGGCTCGCCGGCGCCGTCCTGTTGGGTAAAACCTCCTGCGGGGCGATTGCCTGGGGCGATCAGTGGTTCGGCGCCAGGACGCGTAATCCGTGGAACCGGCAGGAGGGTTCGTCCGGCTCCAGCGCCGGTTCCGCCTCCGCCGTGGCGGGCGGGCTTTGCGCCTTCGCCATCGGCACCGAAACCTACGGCTCCATTATTTCTCCTTCCGAACGGTGCGGGACGACGGGCTTGCGGCCCACTTTCGGGCGCGTGTCGCGCGCCGGGTTCATGGCGCTTTGCTGGTCTCTCGATAAGGTCGGCGCTATTTGCCGCTCGGCGGAGGACACGGCGGCGGTGCTGTCCCAGATCAATGGCTATGACGCAGACGACGCCGGCGCGGCGCGCATGGGGTTCACCTATGAGGCCATGCCGGATGTGTCCGACATGACAGTCGGTTATGTGCCGCAATGGTTCGAGGAAGGCGATGAGACGGACAGAAAGGCGCTGCAGGCGTTGCGCGATCTTGGCGTCGCGGTGAAAGAATTTCCGTGGCCCGAAACTGACTACACATCGCTG
>JAUIEG010000623.1 GCA_030428745.1 Alphaproteobacteria bacterium | reverse complement strand
GCCCATGGTGATGGCGTCGAAAGCGGATCTCGACCGCGCGCGCGCGACAGCAAAGCGATTGCGCGTCGGTGATTATGAAGTCATCATGTCGGGAAGCGGCGGGCGCCGGACAGTCGACAACCCCGCCATGGGCGAGAGCGAGTACACAGAATGGAACGCGGGACTTAGCCGCACAGTGCGCCTGCCCGGCAAACGCGGCGCCGACATGGAGCTGGCCTCTCTCGAAATCGAGAAAGCCAATGCCGCTTACGCCAAAGCGCGCAGGAATGCTCTTCTAGAATTCGTGACCTTATGGACCGACTGGCGCGCCGCCGACGAAACCTCGCGGACGGCGAAACGCCTCGCCGACGACGCGCTCCAGCTTGCCAGCGCGGAAGAAAAAGCTGTTGAACTTGGCGCCAGCCGCAGGATTTACGTGGACCAGCTGCGCGCAGAGGCCGGTCTGTTGGGTCTTGAAGCGGACCGGAAAGCGAACGAGGCCGACAACGCGAAGGCGAATCTCGCCGCTGCGTTTCCGGATCTTGTCATGCCGGCGACGCCCGATTCTCTCGACTGGGATGCGGTCCGCATTGCAGCTTTGCTGGAGCCGAACGACTTTGAATCGGCCACGGTGCGCGAAGCGCAGCTCACGCTTGACCAGATGCAAATGACAGCGAAACGCGCCCGGCTCGACCGTCTGCCAGACCCGACATTCGGCGTTCAGTTCGCCAATGAATTCGGCGGCAATGAAACAAGCGTCATGGCCACTGTTTCCATACCGCTCGGCGGACGGGCACGCAGCGCCGCCGCCGCTGAAGCGGGCAGCCAGGCCGCCGCCGCTGCGGCCCGACTAAGAGCTGCAGAACTCGACGCTAAACGGCGCTACGATCAGGCGAAACGCGCGGCCCAAATCGCCTCCAGGAATCTCAGCAATGCGGAAGCGTCGGTACGCACGGCCCGCGACGCCATGGATCGCCTCAAAAAGGGCTACGCCATGGGCGCCGTCAACTTGAGCGATCTGACAGTGACGCGACGCACCCTGACCATCACCGAGCAAGCGCTCGTAGAGTATCGCGTCGCCGCTGAACGGGCCTACCTCACTCTAGCCGTACTCAATGATAGTTTTGGAAATTCCTCCGCCAATAATGCGCTCTAGCTTTCCGTCAATTGGACAGCCCAATCGCATACCCTTCTAGGCGACGGACAGCGCCAAGTATCAATTTCGC
Source organism: Alphaproteobacteria bacterium (assembly GCA_030428745.1). GTDB lineage: Bacteria > Pseudomonadota > Alphaproteobacteria > Caulobacterales > Parvularculaceae > Hyphococcus. Next base: position 1,154 of record JAUIEG010000623.1, on the reverse strand, counting down.
GCTCCTCAACATATTTTTTGACTAGAAGATGGGTCTTCATCGTCCGCCGAATATCGCGCAATTGAAATGGCTCAATATCCCGGTGTCGGATCAAACGGCTGACGGCTCGACCAGTCGTTGTGATTGGCATGGCGTCACTCGGATTGGATTGATCAGGGAAAATGTAGATCGCGCCGCCGCGAACGGCGCTGCCGGATCGTCACCAGGAGGTATGCGCGAGAGTTTTCCCGGAACGCGCTTCACCGCCGTCGGTTTCTTCGATTTTGGCGAAACTCTAAGCCCGAAGGCCCCGGACGATCGCGTCAGCTAACCCCTCCCGGCTAGTGTTGACTTTCACCGGGCTCGGCCAACGGTCAGTCATTCATATCGTCTTCATCGCTTGCTCCCATGTCAGTTTGGGCGGCAGCATTTGAACTGGGATCCAACCTTTGACCCACTTCAGCCTGAGCGCGAAGCGACGAGTTTCCCCAGTCTTCCAATTTAATTGATTTGTTGGTGAATTTGGTGAGCCCTGATGGATTCGAACCATCGACCTACTGATTAAAAGTCGGAAATTGGATGTTTCTCGTTGTCTCTATGTGTCTCAAGCCGTTGTTTTTATTAACCCGGATGTCTCTAGCTGTCCACCCAAATCCATGTGAAGCGCGACGCCCTGTTACCCATTTGTGACCCAGTTGCACCTACTGATTTGTGGTCAGTTGAACGCAATTTCGAATCGCAAAGTGACTCCTACGCCACGATTGGCCCACGAGTATCTGATATAGCCAAAAAATTTGCGGAGCTATTTTAAGCTAGAGGCCTTCTCCCTTAGCCCCAAAGCTCTTTGGGAATCCTCGCAAGAGTTTCGCCTTCATAGACAAGGCCCGGAATGCGGTCTGAACTTAGCAACAATGGACCATCCAAATCAGCAATCTCGCACAGCTGCGCAATAACGAAGGACGGAGCCATACTCAACGAGGTTCCCGACATATTACCGACCATCAACTCCAGATCGAGCTCCAACGCCGCACGCGCAAGGTACAGGGCTTCCGTTAAGCCTCCGGCCTTGTCTAGCTTTATATTGATCATGTCATAACACCGCGCTGCATGTTCCAGCTCCGAAGAGTCCAGACACGATTCGTCCGCAGCAAGCATTGCGGTTGTTCGAATGCCTT